>CAZFOX010000241.1:0-7286 GCA_964520565.1 uncultured bacterium
AGACGTTCAAGGAAATTCTTTTTTCATGTCACGATGTCGATCACATAAATGGAACGGCTTTAACGGTTCTCCGTTCGGCGTTGCGGCAATGCGATAAAAGCGGGATCGTATTAACTATTTTGACAGGTCCCGAGACATCGGTGGTTTTTGAGAAAAACCTGACGTTGGAAAATGGATATCACGTCAACCTGCAATCGATTCCCGTCTTGTCCGATATCCCGGCCGTTCTTCCAGAAACTCCCCCGCCGTCTCCGCAAGGAACGCCGGATATAGTGGCAGATGGGGTGGTTGTGATTACTCGAGGCATCTCTCAGTTGAACCATCTAGCTCAGCCTTTGGAGCGTTTTGGTCTAACCGCCTGGAAAACCCAGTCATTCAAGGAAGCGCCCGAACTAATCGCAACCAACAATCCCCGGTTTGTGGTGATTGAAGTAGAATTGGAACACTGCCCTTCGCTGATCGACATGAATCGAATCCGGCGGTATTCTTTAAGCCGAATTCCGCCCGCGCTGGTGATCGGGCCATTGCATCTTGGGGAATTGATCAAAGAGGCGTTGGCTGTGCCGGTGAAAATCTATCTGCCGAAACCGTGTACAGACCGGGAATACGTCAATGGCTTGCAGGCGATGCTGACGCAAAATTACGATATTTCAAAAACCGAATGACCGGTGTTCGACCATGTTGACTGAATCGCAAATCCTGAATGGATATCGAGTGATACGCCTGAAAGGTTCGTTGGAATCGAGCGATATCACCGCTTTACAGGGGGAAATTCTCTCTCTTCTCGAGGGCGTCCGAAATCCTATCGCCGTCGATTTGGGTAGTGTCACATATATTCCGACTGCGCTGGTGGTTCCACTTCTCAGTTTGTGCGATACGTCTCGTAAAAACAACCAACGGTTAATTCTGATCAATACACCATCCGATTTTCGTTTCCTGCTTCAGGTGGCCAAATTGGATTCTCTGTTCCGTTTCATTCCTTCCGCCGAATATCTGGAGGAAAAGCCCGGCGCACCATCACCCGAGTTACCCGGTCCAATTGCAAAAAAGCCCGTTATTTACGACATTCTTCAGAAAGACAAATCATCATCATGATGTCGTGTTCTCTCGTTTTGTCTTCGCGTTTGACGTTCTCTGGTGATTGGGAACAATCTCTTTCCCGATTGGAAGCGTGGATACGGTCGAGTGGGGCGCGGGAGGCAGGCATTCGGATTGAGTTACCTATCCGGCGCGCCGGACAAGAGGGTTGGATATCCGATAATCCTCCCATTGACGATATAGACCGGCTGCTGCAGCGCGTCGAGGAGTGTGGATGTATTTTGGGATCGCTTTGGATTCCCATCGATCTACTGCAAGCGGAGAAAAGTACCGGCAATGAGATATCATTGATCGATGGGTGGGCGGATCTGGCTTCGTATGCGGGAATTCCGCTGGCGCGTTTCGCGCTGCTTCATTCAGAAGCCCTTGCGAGACCGCCGGCCAATGAGTTGTTGAGAAATGCCATTGCCTATATGAATGAGATGGAGGTGGGGATATCGCTTCATGCTTCGGACGCCGAGTGTCCCGCGTTCGTTCCCTTTCTCGAACGTCCTCTTGGAGAGGCACAAAAGGGATGCGGGATGGATTTGTATTTACCGGCTTCTTCATTGGAGTACCCACCGAAAATTGATACACCGCCGTTAACCGTCACGGTCGCACTTGCCGAGTCGAGTACAGCCGAGACGATCTGGCATCATTACGAACGAATTCTTGCCTGGCGGTGGGATGGGATCGAGGCTGTTATTTTTGAAATCACGTGAGTTCCGCTTATCCGGAAGAGATTTGTTTTTCCAGCCAGGCGAGCGCTTCATCGATGCGGTGTTTGTAGGTGTGGTGGAGAAGGACTCGGCTGCGTCCCCGTTGAACGATTCGGTTTCTTTCTTCCGGTTTTTCCCGGTAAAAAGCTATTTTCCTTCGTAAATCGTCTATCCCACTCCAATAAACGGCTTCGATGCCTGGGGAAAAAAAGCGTCCTGCCGCTGGAACCCAATCCGAAAGCAGGAAGCCGCCGGCCATTGGCGCGTTGAAATCCCGTTGATTCAGGCTGCCCCGGCATTGGACGCTATGTATGTTGAGGTTGATCCGGGACGATGCGAAGACGGACGGCAATTCCTCGACCGGATCGATGGGGCCGTGGAAATGCGATTGAAGAGGCGAGTCTTTTAGAAAGAGCGGCCAATCCTCGTTGCCGTATATTCGCAGATCGAAATCCCGCAACGCTTCCAGGATTTGAATCCGGTATCGGTTATTAGTTTCCCAATAGAGGTAATGAGCCACGGGCGGGGTGATGTGAATTTGTTTTCCTGGGGCTACGGGATGGGACAGTGCCAGTTCGTCGAAGCTCTTATAGCGGTGTTGGAGTTTTAGATCGACCAGGCGATCTACATAAGCCTGCATATCCGGCGGGAGTTGCGAGCGGCGGGCGGACTGATCGATAACGCCGCCGACGAAAGAGACCTCGCAGGCGTAATGGGGATCGAAGCGACCTTCTTTTTCCAGATCGCAGGCCAGCGGCCAGAATGCGCATCCTCCCGGATTGAATTGATGCAGATATTCCAGATAGGTGCTGTCAAAACAGAATACGTATTCTTCTCTCTCAAAAGCCCGATCCACAAAAAAATGAGGATCGTCCAGAAACCAGATCCATTTGCGGCAGGGAAAGGGACGTTGAGGGGGGGAAATGGCCAGGTAATCGTATAGTTGTGAGGCGGTCTGATTGATGAGTAAAATCCAATCGGGATGGCGTTGCAACAGGTCGTCGCGGAGGAGTGGTTTGGAACCGGGATCTAATAAAGGCGCTTCCGCCATCCAGGTCGTCCAACCCCGGGCGTTCAGTTGTTGGAGGATTCGCCGTTTGAACAGGCCAAAACCCCGGTCGGCTCCGTCCGAATAGGTCCAAATGGAAGGCGGCATCGAATCTCTTTCATATAAGCGAATGAGGGCATTTTGATTTTTTACTTGGGTTCCCAAGAGGGCCAAGATATACTCTACCCAACCATATTTTTTATCATACAATAATTGTAACTATTTAGCCATATGAATAGATGTTGATGCATTCTTTTGCCCTTTCAGGGTTTAAACATGGTTTATTTTCAGACGGCTGAATTGTTGCTTATCAATCCATGCGAAGGAAATCATTTCGTTCGAGAAACCGGGGAATTCAAGTGACGAAACTATTGGAACGCATCTTTTGTTTTCTGGCCTCACTCAAGTTAGCTGTAATTTTGCTAGTGGGTTTTGCGATCCTGTTGGGGGTGGCCACTTTTTATGAATCGAGCACCAGCACCGAAGCGGCGCAACGCCTGATTTATAAATCGGCCTGGTTCGATTTTTTGATTTTTTTCCTGGGTGTCAACGTCTTATGCGCGGCGTTGAGCCGTCTTCCCTGGAAGAAGCGGCAATTCGGTTTTGTCATCACGCATTTGGGAATCATTATTATTCTGGTCGGTTCTCTGATAACTCGAAAATTCGGTGTGGAAGGGCAATTGGCTCTGTTGGAAGGGGAAGTGGCCGATTCCGTGTTAGTGGATGAATCCGTGTTCGCTGTAACGGTACCACGCTTAAATGTCCGAAAGGAATTCGATCCGTGGTTTTTGAAGAAAGGAATCCCCGCCGGGAATCAGATTCGCTATACGATTGGGGATACAGGAATCGATTGTTATATAGAAGAATATTACGTCAATCCTCGTATTGTCGAGCAGGTAAGCGGTCAGGGAACACAGCCCAATCCCGCGATACTCGTGGGGTTGCATCAGCCGGGTCAGGAAAAGCCCGATTCGGAAGAATGGCTGTTGGCCGATGAATCCGGTAGGAACCGTTTGGATTTGGGGATGGCGGCGATTGAATTCAAGCGCGTTCAAACCGAAGAGGAGCGGCAGGCCGCTCTTGCCCAGCCTATCCAGGCTCTCCCGGGGCCGGATGGGCAAATCCTGTTGAAGGATAAGGATGGGCAGACCGTACAGAGTGTGAATGTTCAAGACATCGTTCAACGACCGTTTTCATTTGAATGGAATGGGAAAATCTGGGAAGTGAAGTTTGGCGAATTTCTGGCGAGGGCGGCCGTCGATCGGGGAAAACTGATCGAACGCGAAACGGGCGATTTGAATCCAGTTATCCGCTTTAGTGTGAGTTCACCCACGGAAAGCGAAGAGCACTTGGCGTTTTCCCGGTTTCCCGAGCTGGGGTCCATGCATGGAAGAGAGTCTAGTGGGAGCGGATTGACTGCGGAGTTTATCTACCCGGCCGATCGATACGATACGGGGGGAAATCGCGCCGTAATTCTTCTCGATATGGAAGGGAAACTCCATTACCGGGCCAGTAATGCATCGGGTCAGTGGGCCAGTGGGACGGTTGAGATACAAGTTCCTTTTCAAACCACCTGGCCTGCCGTTCAACTATCGGTGCAGCAGTTTTATCCAATGGCCGTGCGAACGGAGCATGTAGTGGAGGGAGGTTCTCGCATAGACGGAGGACATAGCAGTCCTTTGCTTCAACTTCGTCTGGAAGGCAATGGACAAACCGCGAGTCAGTATGTTTCGTACAATCGGCCTGCCACCATCGCGCTTGGAAATGAATCCGTTATGGTGGAGTTCGGTCAAAAGCGATATCCCCTGGGATTTTCTCTTCAGTTGGTCGATTTTCAGGCTCCCCGTTATCCAGGAACCAACCGTCCGGCGCGATTCCAGAGCGTGGTCAAATTGATCGATCCAGCCAATCAGATTGAAGAAGAGCGGTTGGTTTATATGAATAATCCTCTCGCGTACAATCGGTTTCTGGTGTACCAGTCTGGATACGAGGAAGGGCAGAATGGCCGTCCGGATACTTCGATATTTAGTATTGCCTGGGCACCGGGAACCTCGACCATCTATGTGGGGTCGATCGTGCTTTGTTTAGGGATGGTACTGATGTTCGTAAACCGTCGAATGCCCGCTACGGCTTCTGGAAACAAAGCCTAAGATTAGGAGAGTGAATCATATGAAACGTCTTGTTTTTCTATTGTGCCTTGGGACATTCGTTACAGGATTACTTGATGCGATCGAGCCGCCTCGCCAGATCGATTTCGATTCGGTTCGAGATATACCCATTTTGGAGGGAGGGCGTCATAAGCCGCTTGACACGTTTGCGGGGGAGACCCTGCGGGAGATCACCGGGCGTTGGAATTTTAATAAAACCGATCCCCTGGCGTATTTATTTGCGATCATGACCTCGGAAGACTGGTATCGGGAACCCCTCGTGCGGATCGATTACCTTCCTCTCAAGGAAATACTGGGCGTGGATTCTTCGGTGAAGCATCTATCCTATGCTGAAATCTCTTCCAATCCGCATTTTCAGGAATGGATACCCCGCGTATCTCAAAAGGTCGAGCGAGAGGAAAAACTCAATCGGCTGGAGAACGAAATCGCGACGTTGTATCACAAACTGATGCTGTTCCAGGATATTCAGCAAGGGAATCTTTTGACTTTGATTCCCCCTTCGCAGCAGGAAATGGAAGCGCAGAATCTGACAATAGAGCAGATGAAAGAAGCTGCCTGGCTTACAATTCAACACCCGCATGGATATCCCGAGGAGATCCAGAAAGGAATACAAGATACGTTTACGGCGCTTCTGGCAGCGGTGCGTAGCGATAATGGAGCGGATTTCGCCCGTTATGGAGAGCAACTACGCACCCAACTGGCGCAGCTGAATCCTCAGCTGTACCCTCCCGCCATCGATATCGCCCGGGAAATTTCTTATAATCATACTCGTCCTTTTTTGAAGTCGTGGATTTATTACTTACTGGCTTTTTTATTGTTTCTATTGGCGTTGAATTTCCAATCGTCGAAAACGCTTTATTGGGGTTCGATGGGTGTGGTTTTGGTTGGTTTTGCGTATAACAGCTGGGGATTGGTGCTGCGAAGCATGGTATCTCACCGACCTCCGGTATCCAACATGTACGAATCGGTGGTTTTTGTGGGGTGGGGGATCATTCTTTTTGCCCTGATTTTTGAGGCGGTCTACCGGGAGCGGTGGTTTGGAATCGCGGCTTCCATATTGGGAGTGGGGACGCTGGTCATGGCCGATATCCTTCCCTTCGACCCCAATATTGAACCCCTGGTGCCGGTTCTTCGCAGCAATTATTGGTTGATCGTTCACGTGTTGACGATTACTTTGAGTTATAGCGCATTTGCATTGGGGATGGGGCTGGCGCATATCAACCTGGGAATCTATTTCTATCTACCTCATCGGCGGGACCTTCTTTCCAAATTGAGTTTGTTTCTCTATCGCACGTTGCAAGTCGGTACGTTGCTGCTGGCGGCGGGAACCATTCTCGGCGGCGTCTGGGCGGCGGAATCGTGGGGACGTTTTTGGGGGTGGGATCCCAAAGAAACCTGGGCGCTGATTTCTCTGCTCGGTTATATGGCCATTCTGCATGCACGCCATACCAATTGGGTTGCCGATTTCGGAACCGCAGTATGCGCGGTAGTTGGATTCTGGTTGATCCTCATGACCTGGTACGGCGTCAATTTCGTGCTGGCGACCGGTTTGCATAGTTACGGTTTCGGTTCGGGAGGCGGTATATACGTTCTTGGTTACATGATATTGGAAACTTTATTTCTTTTTGGAGTCGCTTATAAATATCACCGGTCGTATACCACCCGTATGGCCATCAAACCGGTTATCCAGGAGAATGGTTGATTTTGTCCTATCCTAAATTGTACCAAGCCGGTTGAAGCGATCTGTTTCAGCCGGTTTTTTCTTTGAATCCGCCCATTTAGGTACCCTCCGAACGAAACCGTTTACGGTATAATGCGGGCGTGGTTTCCATAATAACGTTCCTATTCACGTTCTAAAAATTCTAAAAAAAGCCGGAAAAGATTGACTTTTTCGAAGATAGAACGTGGAAATTAACACATATCTATTAATGAGAACCGCTTGAGAAAAATGATTGGAGGATGTCATGTTTGGCGAAACCGCCTGGTTGTGGATTGGATTTAATCTATTTGTTTTGTTGATGTTGGCGTTGGATTTAGGAGTATTTCACCGCAAGGCTCATGAAATATCGATCCGCGAAGCATTGATCTGGAGTGCGGTTTGGATCTCGTTGGCGATGATTTTTAATGTGGGTGTTTATTATTACGCCGGTCCCCAAAAAGCGTTGGAGTTTTTAACCGGTTATTTGATAGAAAAAGCTTTGAGTGTGGATAATATCTTTGTTTTTTTAATGGTATTTACTTACTTTCATGTTTCTCCCAAATATCAGCACGAAG
>CAZFOX010000242.1:0-7273 GCA_964520565.1 uncultured bacterium
CGAGCCGTTTCATATCAAGGCGATTATTCTCGATCGCTTCGCCCCCCGCGAAGCGGCTCTCTATTGGCGGGGAATGGGGAAAGGGGATTTTCAACGGATTCCTTTCTCGCTCATGCGGCGCGGCGTCTACCAGGTGGCGTTTCCACCTGAAGCCACCACCTATTCCCATATCGAATACTATGTCAAAGCGATCTCGAGCGCGGGCAAAGATCTGCTATTCCCCGCGACCGCCCCGATCCTGAATCAGACGGTAGTCGTAATGCCGAAGGGCTGATTCCAAAACGAAAGAATCCAGCGAGGAGGATTACGCTATGTTGCGATTCGGGTTGATCGGCGCGGGAGTACTCGGCAGAGCGCATGCCGAATCCCTGGCGCATATGCCGCAAGTGAAACTTGCAGCCGTGGCCGATATCGATTCAAAAGCGAGCCAGGCGCTGTGCGAGCGATGGGCGAAAGACGCAGCAGTACTGGATACCCAACAAGTATTGGAATCCACCGGCATCGACGCCGTCATCATTGCCACACCCACGCCGTTTCACTATCAACAGGCCATCCACGCTCTATCGGCGGGAAAACACATCTATCTGGAAATCCCCATGACCCGCACACTCCAGGAAGGCGAATCGCTCGCCGAGGCGGCGCAGCGTTCCGGCCGGATTCTGACCGTCGGTCATACGCTTCGGGCCTATCATGAATACGAATCGATCCGGCGGAAAGTCGAAGAGGGAGCCGTCGGCAAACCGGGCAACATCCGCCTGGGACGGCGCACGCCGCATCCCCGCCGCTGGTATTCCAACTCCGAAAGCAGCGGCGGCGTTGTGCTGGACTCCATGATTCACGAATTCGATTTTCTTCGCTGGTGTTTCGGGCCGGTTCGGCGGGTGTTTTGCCAGAGCCTGCAGGGCAGGATGAACGTGGATGCTCTCGATTACGCGCTGGCCTTACTCCGTCTCGAAAGCGGCGCGATTGCCCATGTGGAATCCTCCTGGTGCCATTACGGCCAATATCACCTGGAGGCCGAAGTCGCGGGCGACAAAGGATTCATTCAGTATAACAACCAGGATACCATCCCTCTGATGGTTTCTTTCATCGATCCCAAGGAAAGTTCGCGCCAGTATTTCTCGGAAAGTCCGGTCATCAAACCCGCCCATTATAAAATCCTGGAAGGATTTATCGCCGCCATCGAAGGGAGAGGATCGAATCCGGTCCCCCCGGAAGAAGGGCTGCAAGCGCTCCGGATCGCCCTGGCGGCTCTGGAATCGATACGGACGCGCAAGCCGGTTGTCATTCCATGAGACCAGAACAATAAGAAAGGAAAGCGACATGACCGTTCGGATCGGCATCATCTCCTTCGCGCACATGCACGCCAACGCGTACGCCGCCTGCCTGAAGCAATTCTCCGGCAAGGCCGAATTGGCGGGTGTGTTCGACGAGAACGAGACGCGGGGAATGGAAGCGTCCCGGCAATTTGAAACGCCGTATTTCGCTTCCTGCGATGCGTTGCTGTCAAGCGGGATCGATGGCGTCGTGATTACTTCGGAAAACGCCCGGCATCGAACGTACGCCGAACGGGCCGCCCGTGCGGGAATACCCATCCTGTGCGAAAAGCCCATTGCGACCTCCCTGGCCGACGCTCAGGCCATGATCGATGTCTGCCGGGAAAACCGCGTTCCCCTGACGATCGCGTTTCCCTGCCGCTACAACGCCCCCTTATACCGCGCCCGGCAGTTGGTAAAAGAAGGAAAACTGGGCAAAATTCTGGCGTTGAAAGGAACCAACCGGGGCCTCATGCCGGGAGGGTGGTTCGTCGATCAAAACCTGGCGGGTGGCGGGGCGATCATGGATCACACCGTTCACGTTGTCGATCTCTGGCGATGGATGCTCTCCTGCGAACCGGTCTCCGTCTACGCCGAATCGGATCGGCTTTTTTATCCCGATATCCCGGTGGAAGATTCCGGACTATTATCGATGGAATGGGAAGGCGGGATTTTTGCTACGCTCGACACATCCTGGTCGCTCCCGATTCGCGCTTTTCCAACCTGGGGCGACGTGACGATGGAAATCGTCGGGGAACAAGGATCCATCCACGTGGACGCATTTAAACAACGGATTGCCGTGTATAATAACGACACGGTGAAAGCCGAATGGGTTCATTGGATGGACGATATCAATCTGGGTTTGATCCGCGGCTTCTTGAACGTCATTGCCAATGGAGAACCCTCGCCCATAACGGGATACGACGGATACAAAGCTCTGGAGATAGCCCTGGGGGCCTACCGGTCGCTGGAAACCGGCGAACCGGTTGCATTGCCCTTGGAACTTCAAGACCACAAGGATGGATGAATGAATACGACTCTACAGCGGCGCATTCTGCTGGTGGACGATAACCCTCAATACCGATCCGCCGTCACCCGTAACCTGACGCTTCAGGAATACTGCGTGATCGAAGCGGAGGATTCGGTGGAGGGGATGGATAAGATACAGACCGAAAATCCCCAGGTGATCATCACCGACCTGGATATGCGTACGCACGACGAAGGATTGCAATTTATCCGCGAGGTGAAGCAACGCTTCCCCGCTCTGCCCATCGTCATGATCTCCGCCGTGGGAACCTTCGACGAAGGGGCGCTGGCCCGTCAGTACGGCGCGATCTTCGTTCTCAGTAAATCGCGCATCGATGCGGAAATCGATACGCTTTACCAGCGGCTGGACAAGATTTATGAAATGCTGGGTCGAATCGACTCGCTGCGGGAACGCGTCGATAAACTCCTGGCTGACGATTCTTCCTCCGAAGATCCACGGGCCGAGTTGGATAATCTGCTGCGGGAAGACGATCTGGACGCTGGCTTGAAGAGCGAAGTCTACGAATTGATCGACCGGCTGGATCGCAGGCAGGCCTCCCCGCCCCGATGGATGGACGGCATCGACGAAGCCGCCGTTCTACAAAGAATCCGAACCCTGATTCCTCAAATCGACAAACTCGATGCGGAAACCCGAACCATGCTGGCCGTTGCGGAAGGTATGCGGCCCTCCGGCGAGGTTTCTTTATCCGTAGCCCGTAACGTCAGTTTCTCCTATTCGTTCGCGGTGGAGAACGAAGTGAAACTGCGCATCGGGCGCAAGGTCAACCGCCTGCTGACCGAGGAACGAATCAAGGAATTGGCCGATCAACTCTACGACGCTTCTCTTGGCAATCTCGACTTGTTCTTTAACCAATACCTGATCCGTACCGTTCAACAATACAACCTGGAACTTCACTCCGACATCACTCGCCAGGTGGTCGAGCGCATTCTCCAGCACGGCTCCAAATACAAGCCCGATGGCTTGAAAGCCCTGGGTGTGATTATTTTCCTCTGGGGGCGCAATCACTCGTTTGCCAATCGTAAAGGGAAGGTCGCGATCAACAACCAGTTAGGAATCAAAGGCCTCACCGACGAAGAAACCACCCAGCTCGCCAGCCTGTTGATCCAGCTGCAACATCTGCGAAATCCCTACATTCACCCCGAATTCAACGAGCGGGAAAAAACCGAATCGGTGCGCAAAACCGCTCTATCCTGTTTGGCCCTGATTGGAAAAGTCGCCTGAACCATACGGAATGAACGTTCTCTTCTTACTCCCGCAAATCCCCTATCCTCCCCACAGCGGCGGACGCATCGTAACCTGGAACACGGTGCGGCGCTTTGCCGATACCTGCCGGGTATCGGTGGTCTGTCTGTATCATCATCCCTCCGAACTGGAAGCATTGGAAACAATCAAGCCGATCTGCGAGGAAATAGCCGCCTTCCCGGCGCACGGCAAATGGTCGATAAAACCCCTGCTTCGCTCGTTGGCGTCATTTTGGCCCTACAAGGCGCATCGCTTCTGGAATCCCCAAATGGCGGCTTATATCCAACGGCTCTTGCAACGTAAACCGTTCGACGTCATCCACGCCCAGAATTTCTACACGGCGGCTTACGTCAACGGTTCCGAACCGGCGTGGAAAGTGCATTACAAAGAAAATATCGAAGGCAACATCCTCTTGCGGTATGGCGCGGCTAGCCGCAACCCGCTGGTTCGGGCCGCCGCCTGGTTCGAAGGCCGGCGGACGCGGCGGCACGAACTGCATCTCTGCCGCCGTTTCGACCAAATTCTGACCATTTCGCCCATCGACCGGGACCACCTGCTTTCCTGCGATCCCAACCTGCCGGTACAACATCAGCGTCCCGGTGTGGACCTTTCGTCGTACCCCTTTCTGGAGGAACCGGAAGGCCCGCCCTCGGTCTTATTCACCGGTACGATGAACTATTACCCCAACGCCATCGGCGCGGGGGCGTTTTTACGCAACGCCTGGCCTTCGATTCGAGAACGGATTCCCGATATGGAGTGTTGGATCGTCGGCGGCGAGCCGCCGGACGGCATCCGCGCCTTCGATGGAAAGGATGGAGTACATGTCACCGGGCGAGTCCCCCGGGTGGAAGACTATCTCCGCCGAGCGCCGATTTACATCGTTCCTCTGACCGTCGGGGGAGGCATCCGGTTGAAGATTCTGGAGGCGATGGCCTCCGGACGCGCTATCGTGAGCACCCCGGTCGGTTGCGAGGGACTCGACGGCCTTCACGGCGAACACCTGCAGATTGCCGAATTACCCGATGCTTTCGCCAAAGCCGTGATCGATCTGGCGCTGGATCGCGAGAAACGAAATCGCCTGCGCCAGAACGCGCGCGCCCTGGCGCAGGCCGTATACGACTGGGACAAGGTTATTCCGCTCCAGGTGGAGCAGTACCGCCTTCATTCTCTTCGGCGGACAAGATCGGCGTCGGAGTCGGCTTGATGTTATTGAGCTCGGCTCCGGTGGTGGAAGCGAAATCGGCGATGATCTGAGACGCCGTATCGGGATTGGATTTTCCGAGCGCCACGAATAAGTCCTTGCGCCCCCGCGGCTGAAACCGGTGCAGAATACGCAATAACAGCAGTTGGCTTTCGCGGATTTTCTCTTGGATCCCCTTCAAATCGCTCTGGTTTTTCAAATACTTTTCCTGATTCAAGCGAAGGCTTTCCCGAATCCCGGCGATAGCCATCTCATCGGGTTGCTGGGCGGACATCGCCTGTTGTTCCTGCAATCGCAGTTGAGTTTCCTCGTTCCGTAGCGCCTGCTCTTCCGCCTGCAACCGCCGCTCCTCGGCTCGATCGGCGGTGGGTTCGTACAGATTGATCATAATCTGAGCGATTTCCTTGCCTTTGGCGGAGGAAAGCGTGGTGGAAAGATCTTCTTCGTACTTGCTCAACTCGCTTTTCGTACTCTGTTCGATCTGCCGCTTCATATCCTGATAGGCGCCCAGGTAATCGGAAGCCTGGCGGGTCAGCTGCGCCAGCATATTCTGTTGTTGTTCGAAGAGAACCTGTTTTCCCTGCAACTGGCTTTCCCATTCCCTCAGGCGTTGTTCCTTCTGCCGCAGTTGTTCGAGACGGTCGGCGAAGTTTTTCAAGAGAACCGGCATGGGCGTTTCGGGATCGCCGATCAAACGCTCCAGAGTGATAAATTCTTCCTCCAGAGCGGCGGTGGGGCTTTGGATCGTGGCTGTAGCGCTTTTGGGCGATTTCCCGAAAAAGGGCAGTTTATTCAACATATCCTGATCGATGACACCCGTCGCGATTCCCACAGCGGCCACGGCAGCCACCAGCGCGATGGGGACCAGGAGATAGAGAATCACGCCTCCGAATTCCCGTTGGCGGCGGATATATTTCTGGGTTCCAATCTCATCCATAATCGCCCCTTCCTCTCTGCGCATCTCGGTTTCCCATTCCGTCCGGCGACGTTCTTTGAGGCGCTCCAATACCTTTTTATCCTGGTAGAGTTTCACCAATTCCTGCTGCCGCTGATCCTTTTCCCGGTTCCATTGCGCGATTTCTCCAAACCGCCGATGTTCTTCCCGGGTCGTAAACTGGCTGAAGAGATCCAGTTCCCGCTCCGCCTGGACGAAGTGCTGATCGTCGATATCTTCCAGAATCCGGCGCCGCATATCCTGCACGGCCGCCCGCGCCTCTTCAATCTCCCGCAACAGCCGCTGAATCTCGCCCTCGATGCGCGCGATTTCTTCTTCCATGCGTTCGATGTGATATTCCTTCAACCGAACGACCGGATCGAGGCGAAAACGGAAATTTCTCATAACGTTTCTCCCGCCCTACGCTCAGGGGCGCCGCTCATCGGGGCTGCTGAGGGGGAGCGAATTGTCCCGGCCGTTGTTGAATGGGAACCTGCTGCACCATTTTGGGAGCGGATTTGGCCGGAGCCGCAGCCTTGCGCGGCTCGCATTGACGGGCGATCTCCATCATCTGCGCCAGCCCATCCGAATAAGCAACCGTTTCCTTGATGGCCTGCCGTAAAAAAGTATTGATTACCGGCATCATCTGAATGGCTAGATCGATTTGCGGATTGCTGCCCCGTTGATACGCTCCGATATTGATCAGGTCTTCGGCGTCCCGATACACGGAAGTGATCTCGGCAATCTTGCGCGCCGCCTGGAAATGATCGTCCGGCACAATATCGACCATTGCACGGCTGATACTCTGCAGGATATCCACCGATGGATAGTGATTCCGGTGCGCCAGTTGCCGCGAAAGAACGATATGGCCGTCGAGAATACCGCGCACCGCATCGGCGATGGGTTCGTTCATATCGTCGCCCTCCACCAGCACGGTAATCAGACCGGTGATGGTTCCCCCTTCCGGCGTGGTTCCCGCCCGTTCCAGAAACGAGGGCAGCATGGAAAACACCGATGGCGTATATCCCCGCGTCGTGGGAGGCTCGCCCGCCGCCAGGCCGACTTCCCGTTGCGCCATCGCCATCCGCGTGACCGAGTCCATCATGAAAAGAACGTTCTTGCCCCGGTCGCGGAAATACTCGGCGATGGTCATGGCGGTCAGCGCGCCTTTCACGCGCAGCAAGGGCGGATTATCGCCGGTGGCCACCACCAGAACGCTCCGTTTTAAACCTTCCTCGCCCAGGTCTTTTTCCAGGAATTCACGCACTTCGCGGCCGCGTTCGCCAATCAGGGCGATTACGTTGACGTCGGCTTCCGTGGAACGGGCGATCATGCCCATCAGCGTACTTTTCCCCACACCGCTCCCGGCGAATACGCCGATGCGCTGCCCCTTGCCCCAGGTGAGTATCGCATCGATCACCTTCACGCCCGTCGAGAGAGGTTCCTTGATCCGTTGACGCCGGATGGCGTCGGGCGGGCGATTGTAAATCGAGCGTAGCGTATGGGTTTTGGCCGGGCCTTTGCCATCCGAC
>CAZFOX010000243.1:0-7273 GCA_964520565.1 uncultured bacterium
ATTGCATTATATAGCAGGGCTGCCAGTAAAACGGTTGCGGCGCATGCTTCACCCAAAATCTTTTTATGTCTTCGTTTCATTTCGGCGGCCGTGTCGTAAAAATGGCGGCTTCATCATTCTCCCCGAATCGAGAAAGCCATAGTACTAGTTAAAGATATTTGAAATTCAGGTATTTGCAAATTCAATCCAGACTCCAAACGTATTCTAAGAGAAAAACTCGCAGAATCGCCTTGATAGAATCTATATATCATCATGATGTTACGCGGTGGGAAAGGATTTGTGGACGGCGGTAGAAGCTGGCATTTGTTACTGGGTGGAGCTGGAATCTTCAATGCGGGGCAGGATCATCATCAGGGCCGAGGCGTCCCGGTCGTTGGGATTTTGTTCTACGTAACGTTCCAGTTTTCGATAATGGTAACGAATATCGTTCGGATGAACGTTCAATTGCCATAATGGCGGCAGTGGGATTTTCTTCTGCCCGGCCAGCGCGATACTTCGCTGAATCGCGTCCAGCGAAATCCGGTAATTGGCGGATAGGAATTGCGAGATTCCATAAGCGAATTGCGCATAGAGAGAATCGGGCGCCATGTCTACCAGTTTCTCAAATGATTGCCGGGCAACAAGGTAGTTCCGCCGCGCAAAGGAATCGATTCCGTTCCGGTACAATATCTGGGCTGGCGATTGATGAACCGGTTCATGGGGAACTGGGAGTTGAGGAATCGGAGTATCGGCAACGGGTGGAATGGGCGTGGCCGATGTCGCTTCGCCGAGTAGTGTAGAAGGTTGCTCCTGCGATACTTTGCCCGTTGGAAGCCGATCGATCGCTTCGGTTCCATCGGCGACAACCGGTGCGTTCACGGCCTGGGTGACTGGATTGATGATATGGGGTGGAACGAGCCCGGGATAGGCCGCGTAGGGATTGTATGGCCGCGGAATAGGACGAAGTTCATTGAGTGGCGGTGTTTGCTCTGGCTTGGGGGAAGTGGGAAGGTTTCGCGTTCTCCGGTTTTTATCGTAAAGCATATCGGGGAGCGTCCGATTATCCATAAATTGATTTTCATTGGACAGATTTCCCCGCTGGGAATATGGATATTCATCAGCATAGCGGTTGCGATATCTATTGGAATAAAGAGCGGGCCTGCCGCCAAGAAAATCATCCATATTCTTGAACGAGTCGTAATTGTCCCGATGAATCTGATTGTAGTACTTTCTGTAATTCCCCGGTTTATACCGCTCCTTATAATTTTCGCTGTAGTTCTTATAGAAGTCTTTATATCGCTCGGTATAGTTTTTCGGTTTATCCGGCACATCCGGAGTAGAGGATTTTGTTTCCTGCGCGAAAGATATCGCCAGAGAAGACAGAGAGATAATAGCAATAAGGGAAGCGCGGTATATAAATCCCATCTTTTATCCTCCCCACATGATTATATCACAATTTGTAATCCCGAGTAAAACATAAGCCTCCTCTACGACAACGTTATTGCATTCAACGAGCCCGTTATTGAATTTATCCCGTGCTAAGATACGCTTACACTCAAAATTCTTTAACTTTCTCCTCAAATTTGGGGTAGATTAAAAGGCGATGTCATTCAGTTAAGAGTAATACACCCAATTAAAACAGGAGGCGAGGCTCCCGCCGAGCCGTTGGCTCTTACGAGCTAATGTAACCTTCTTTCGTGCATATAAGAAGAATTGGTTTATCTTTCGAAAGATGAATAAATTACGATGAAGAAATCTTTGTTAGAAACCTTAGAGAAGCGCGTTCTTCTGACCGATGGCGGGATGGGCATGGAATTATATTCCCGTGGATTCTTTACAAATCGTTGTTATGACGAGCTGAATCTTTCCAGCCCGCAAACCGTCGCTGAAATCCATGGCGAATATGCCAAGGCGGGCGCTGAAATCCTGATCGCGAACACGTTTGGCGCCAACCGGATTCAACTGGCGGCGCACGGTTTTTCTGAAAAAGTGGATGAGATCAACCGGGCTGGTGTGAAATTAGCCCGACAGGCGGCGGGAGAGGAGCGATATGTCGCGGGCGCAATCGGCCCGATTCCGCTTTCACGTTGGCCCGAAGAAAAGGAAGAGCGTCAGAATATCTACCGGGAACAAGCCGGAATTCTTTTGGAAGAAGGCGTCGATCTCCTGATCCTTCAAGCGTTTCCCTCTCTGGAACCCTTGCAGCAGGTGTATGAGATCGTCAAATCGCTGGCCGGTTCGATTCCCGTTCTTCCCATGTTGGCTTTTCAGGTATTTCAGATCGACCGGTTGATGTTGCCCGTATCGTTTATCGAGACGGCTCGCCAATGGGGCGCTCGGTTGGTGGGAGTGAGTGGCGGGTGTCCCAAGGATTTATTAGAAATCCTTCCATTGATGACAGAGGCTGCAGGAAACGATATTCATATCGCCATGATGCCGGATGCCGGAAGTTCGGAGGTTATCGACTGCCGGACATTATTTCTGGCATCGCCCGAGTATATGGCCGAATATGCACGGCGCTTATTTCAGAAAGGTGCGGCTATTTTGGGAGGCGACGCCGGTATCACTCCCCGCATGATTCGTGAGATGTCGTCTTATCTGCGATCCGTTCAACCCAGAAATCAGATTGAGGTTCTTTCCGAGCCGGAAGAATCTTCCTTTGGGGAAGAAGCCTTAAAACCCATCCCCATTGATGGCCGCTCGCCGTTCGGGCGGTCATTAAAAAAGAAATTCGTCGTGTCGGTGGAACTCGATCCACCGAAGGGAATCGATGCGTCGCGGTCGGTTCAGGGGGCAAAGTTCCTGTACGAACACGGCATCGACGCCATCAACATCGCCGACGGGCCTCGTGCTTCGGGGCGCATGACGCCGATTGCGTTATCTCAGCTTGTTCGGCGGGAAGTTCCGATTGAAACGATTATCCACGTCTGCTGCCGCGACCGGAACCTGCTGGCGCTCCAGATGGATTTACTCAGCGCCAATGCCCTGGGTCTGCGGAATCTGATGATCATCACCGGTGATCCCCCGAAAATGGGCATTTACCCCGATGCAACCGCCGTTTTCGATCTGGATTCCATCGGCCTGGTCAGCAATGTCTCGTTGTTCAACCGGGGGTTGGATTTTGCCCGGCGCCCTCTGAAAGGGCAGACCTCCTTCGTTATTGGCGTGGGATGCAATCCCGGCGCGACGGATATCGATCTGGAGGCGCGGCGATTCGAACAAAAAGTCAACGCGGGAGCGGAATTTGTCTTTTCGCAGCCGATTTACGATCTGGAAATCCTGGATCGGTTTCTGAAAAAAATCGCCCATGTCAAACCAATCCCCTTTTTTGTGGGCGTATTGCCACTATCCAGTTTAAAGAATGCGGAATTTTTCAATGAAAACGTTCCGGGAATGCAGGTTCCTCCGGAAATTATTAAGCGGATGGCAATGGGCTCTTCCCGGGAGGAGCAGTGCCGCGAAGGGATTCAAATTGCCGCCGAAGTACTCCAGGAATCGCAGAAACATCCGCTGGTTCAAGGCGCGTATATTTTTCCGCCTTTCGGCCATTACGAACGGATTCTCGATGTACTGGAGCTATCCGGTGTCTGGTAAACGGGCATTTTCATTTATTGGCTTTGCTGCGATACGTAAACGGTAACGAATGCCAAAACGGCATTCCATGTCAGGTCGGTTTCGTTCGAAGAAATGCTCTCTTCGGAATCGAGATATATTGTCGCCGGAGCGCTTTCGGGGAGAAACGTTCTTTTCAGAGCGTTATCGCCTAATACCTGATTGGGGCCTGCCACCAGTAGACCGGGGACCGGTTCTTCCACCTTGTCGGTCATCGAAAATAGGTGGTAGGGATGTTGAGGTGGACGGCTGCCGAAACCGGTGACGTAACATCGGGAGAGCGGATTTCTTCCCAGAATGACGTGCAGCTGATCCAATGCGCCCTGCCAATAATCCTCGCGCGGCGTCAGCCGATCCGCGAGGCAAAGGATCAACGCGTTTTGCAATAACACTCCATTGGAACCCCAGGTAAATTCCCCTTCTCGGATACTCATACGATAACCGTCGCTATGCAGTATCTCGAGCAGGGTATTGGCCAGGGAAATCAGATCGGCTTCCACCGTTTTTATAAGTACGGCATCCAGAGTGATCGTCTTGTTCTGCAGGATCGAGGCGATGGCCAGCGGGATAACATTCCCCCAATAACCGGAGGCAGAGAGCAAAGGGATACGCTTTTTTTCCAGGGCGAGGGCGGCCTCCTGAAAAACCGGTTCTTGGGTGGAAAGATATAACTCCAAAGCAGCCCAGAAACGTTCGTCGGAATCGTCTGTATCGCGAAAGGCTCTGGTACGCGTGTCGGCGGGATTTTCAAAACCGCCGTCCGGGGGATGTGTTTCGAGATAGTTCCAGGCGGAACGGGCGCTCTCCAGACAGGCGGCGGCAAACGTGGCGTCGAAGGGTGAGTACAAACGGGACGCTTTGGCCAATAAGGCCCCGGCTCCGGCGGTGGCGGCTGTGGAGGGAGGATAGATGTAACGTTTTTCTTCCTCTTTTTCCGGCGAGACCGGTTTTCCGGATTCAAGGGCGGTTAATTTATGATGGATGCCCCCCTCGTCGTTCTGCATGCGGCGAATAAATTCCAATTCCCAGCGTATTTCATCCAGCAGATCGGGTACTCCATTAGCTCGTTCTGGAATAGGGAGCGAACCATCGCCGAATCGGCTGGGGGCATATTCATAAAGTGCTGCCAAAACGCCCGCTGCATAAACGCCCGCCGGTACGTATTTTCCATAATCACTCCCATCGAACCATCCGCCTGTGGCATTCCGAATAACGGGATCGCCGCCGGTGGCTGAATAAAGAATCCCATCGGCGGTATGGCAGGCCCCGCGCGCCCATTTTCCTGCCAGACCTTTGGAAAGAGGCGTCCCGCTGCGATGCAGATAAAATGCAGAAATGGATTGATGAACGAGGGGATCGTACAAATGCGCATCGATTCGAAATGGATCGGAGTCGCCGATTCCGGGGACGTGAATGTAATAACGGCCGGTGGCTTGCACGATATGGAAGCCGGCCGACCAGACGTTGGTTCCGCTTGCTGCATCTCTTGGCTCGGATAGTTCCAACATTCCTTTTAGAACCGGTTGCTTCGATTCGGCATTCACGACCTCGTACGGAAAACCCGTGGGGCTGGAAACCAGGGCGATTTTAGAAGAGGAGGGAAAATAGCCGATCTGATTCACAAAGATAAAAGAGCGGCCATTGGATGGATTCTCTTCGGCATACGAGAAGGAAATCGCGGCGGCGATGAATACCGGTGTCCACAATCGCGGTAAAACGTGTCTGTTGACGAGAGAGGTGTGAGATATCATGGAATCACCGTCACTTTTTTCTTCTATTACGTATAATCAGACTAACGTGTCACGAAAAGGATATTAAGATTAAACTATTCCTTTGGGTCTTGAACCAGGAGACGATTTGTTTTTGATAAAAAAAAGCGGGGATGGGATGTAAAAAAAATATTACAAAACTGTGCGATGCTGCACAGGAATATGCGTGGTATTCTGAATAGCTTCTCTTACGAAATCGTCTAAGAAGATATAATAGATAATTACACTGTAATTCGCAGAGATTGCCGAATAGATCGAACGGCCAAAGAGGTTTCTTTCATGAAGTTTTTCTCCGGTTTCGCATTGGGATTCGTCATGCTCGCCATGCCGTGGATGGCTGCGGGCGATACGATATTGCTGAAGAATGGCGATCAGGCGATTGGAACAATTGTCGCCATGAACGAACAGGAAGTCGCGATCGATATTAATGGCACAATTTGGAAAGTTCCTCGGTCGGATATAGTCGAAATAATCCGAAAAGAGGAATCTTCGGGAACCAATCCCCCTGCTATTGGACCGGAAACCGTCCAACCGGCCACAGATACCCAAACCCAAATGACACCGCTGACGCCGTTGACGCCGGTTGCTCCTTTTACCTCTACGTTAGTTCCCTCGGCCACGCCGATTGTGAGCGAATCGGCTCCGCAACCGCTATTACCGGTTGTATTGCCGAAAGGAAAGGCGTATTGGGTGATCGGAATCGCGGGACGGTTTCGCAAAGGCCCCAGTCTGGATTACGAAATTGTCGATTCTCTGCCAGGGCAGACTATTTTGCTGGAGATCGAATTCGTCGAGAACTGGCTGCATGCGAAAACGCTGACGGGCGTGGAGGGATGGATCCATCCCAGCTCCGTTCAGGCGTTGGAGAACCAGCCGTGCCTGGTGACCGGAGACCGGGTCCACGTCCGGGAAGCGGCGGACGAACTGTCTCGTTCACTCGAACGGCTGCGCAAGAGCGATGTCGTGCTGAAACTGCAGGAACGGGGTGATTGGTGGTTTATTCTCAGCACCAATGGGGTGGCCGGATGGTCCAGCAAACAATACCTCTCTCCTCTCACGGACAAGAATAGTTACAGTCCTCCCATGCGGGTGGCGGGGAATGCCGATCTGGGAATGCCGATTCTGGTAGATCGCAAACCCATGGAACCGGGCGTGCAACAGGTGACGTTTATCCTTCGCGATGAGAACATTGCTGTCTCCGGGAAAACCCGGCTGATCGTTTTTTTCAGCGACCCCAATCTCTTTACGAGTGAAAACCTGAAGTATGTCAGCGAATCGATCGTCCAGCGGGACCGGCTCGATAACGCTCTCACCATCCTGCAGGCCGGTTTGCCGGAACAGACCGCCGTGAGTTATATCGGGGCGGATTTGCTCACTCTGTTAGGCGAACGGGTTGCGGAAGGCTGGAAATATACAATATCCCTGCCCGATTCGCCATCGATTGCATTTGGAATTGTCTATCAGGAAGGGCCATCCCGGGGAACGCTGGTAATTATTCAGTAGCAGCCAGAAAGCGGCGCAAGGGGCATTCCTCGCACGACGGCGTTTTGCGGCAATAGGCCGCGCCCACAGCGACGAACTGGGCGTGAAAATCGTTGTAGAGCGCCACGTCGTTGGGAATGCGCTCCTGAAAAAACTGCTGCAATTCGGCGTAATGGGTTTCTTCCGGTAACCAGCCGTGCCGCGTGGCGATGCGGTAGGTGTATAAATCCACAACGAACACCCGATGGTTTCCCGCATAAAGCAGGATTGAATCGGCGGTTTCCGGCCCGATCCCCTTCACACCCAGTAATTTTTCGCGCAACACAGGCGTTTCTTCCCGAAACATCCCAGCCAGACTGCCTGTATAATCCCGCGCCAGGAATTCGAGAAACGCTTGTAGTTTTTTGGCTTTCTGGTTGAAATAACCGGAA
>CAZFOX010000244.1:0-7167 GCA_964520565.1 uncultured bacterium
GGAGCGGGACTCGGCGGCGCGATCTTCGTCGATTCGGAAGGAGTGCTGATTCTGGAAAATTGCGTCTTTCTCTTCAATCAGGCAAACGGAGGCGTTGGATTGGGTGGCGGGGAAAACGGACATGGAAAGGGAGGGGCTATTTTTGTTCGAAAGGACGGTGTCGCTCGATCTTATAATTCGACATTTTTAAATAATATTGCTTCGAGCGCGAGTGGAGGCGGTTTTACGTCAGGCGTTCATAGCGACACGATGGATGTTTATGGAATCGTTACCGAATTTACTCCACCGCCAACGCCTACACCCACGCCGATACCGATCTTGTCTCTTCAAGTAACGACCACCCAGGATGAGAATGACGGCCTGTCCCAAGGGACAGGTGTCTCTCTGCGCGAAGCGTTACAAACCATCGGAAATGGGGGACAGATTGATATCGCCGAATCGATTTTACCGGCGACGCTGAAGATGGATTCGGCTTTGGGCCAGTTCATTATTGAAAAAAATGTGAAAATCAAAGCTCCCGAAAATAAAACGTTCATCGTGGATGGCAATCAAGGACGGGTGTTCTTCATTAAAAGCGGCCACCTGTATCTGGAAAATATGAAGATCGTCAATGCCCTGGCGAGAGGCGGCAACGGTGGCAATGGTGGATGCGGTACGGGAGGAGGAGCCGCAGGGATAGGTGGCGCCGTTTTTATCAATACCAATGCGGTTTTAAGTGCAATCCATGTCCAATTTGCAAAATGTATGGCACAGGGAGGAAATGGAGGGAATCCTATTGATGGTTATTATGGCGGAGGAGGAGGTGGGATCGGAGGCGATGGTTCCTCGGGAATTAACGGTTATGGAAACGGAGGTTCGGGCTGGCCGTTAAGCAGTCGCATTGCTGTGTTTGATCCTAACTCGATAAGTGGAAGTAGCGGATCGGATGGAGGTGGGGGGGCTGGTAGTCATTTTACGTATGGGGGCGGCAATGGCGGTTTTGGCGGAGGAGGTGGCGGCGGGAGAGTGTTCGGTTCTGGGAAAGGCGGTTTTGGCGGTGGATCGGGAGGCGGTTACAGAAATGAGCGGTCACAACTGACATTCAATCCGGGCGGTACATTTGGGGGCGGCGCTTTTTTCTGCGGCGGCGGCGGCGCGGGTCTCGGAGGCGCTCTTTTTGTTCGAGAAGGTGGATCCCTTTTGCTCGATTCATGCGAATTTGAAAACAATGCCGCAGTAGGTGGCTCTCCCGGATATTCCCAATTGAGTACTTCCTCCCCAGGCCAGGGCAAGGGCGGCGCGATCTTCGCGATGGAAAACGCGATCGCCAAAGTGCGGGATTGTACCTTCATCGACAATTCGGCGGCCAATTCCGCCGAGGGTGAAGGATTTACATACTTCATGCTCTCGGACACCCCGGATGTGTATGGGGTATTAACCGATCTGAGCGATGGCGACATCAGCGCGTTTCCATCCGACGATGCAACGCCGACTCCGACACCCATTGGCGAGGAAATACCTACACCGACCGTGACGCCGACGCCCTATGCAACGCCCACGCCGGAGATACAACCGACGCCCGTCCTGCAACCGGAATTCATCCGCTACGATTTCTCCGGTGCGAATGCGGACGAGAATGATGTGACGCTGCAAGGTGCGGGCTTCGGCGCATATCCACAGGCGGACGTCTCTTTCGGCTATCTCCCAACCGACAACGCCTTCGAAGGAGCAACCGACGGGCAAGGTGTCATCGTGCAAGCCGATCCCGGTGAAGGTGTGATGATTTTCGGCGGGCGTGTGGAAACGAACTATGCGGCGATGATCCGTTGCTCGGTGCGTACGGAACAAGGACACGCCGCTGTTACCATCGCCACCATCGGCGACAAGCCGGATCGATTCGTAGCGACCAATTCCCCTGCCGATGAGACCTATTTTGCCGGACAGTATCAACGGCTCTCCGTGTTCTATACGCCGCCGTCGACCGGATTCCAGCCGGTAGTGCAGATCGTCAACACCAGTAAAACCGAAACGTTGACCGCCTATCTGGATAATCTGGAAATCTATCCTCTCAATCCGGACAAATATTACAGCGCCGCTTTTCTGGATAACGACACGTTCGATCCTCCATTGGATAAAATTAGTATCCCCCCATTGGAGGACGTAGGCGACATCGATGATCCGTTTCCTGCGATCCCGGCTGATTTCAAGGCGGTTCCCCATCCCGGTTCTAACACGAAAATCGATCTTTCCTGGTCGTTTTCAGAAACGCATCAGGATTACATTCATCTACAACGAAGTACAACGGGATTGAATAACGATTGGTCTCAGGTGTTTATCTTCAGTCCTTCGGAACAGTTGAATATCAGTTTTATAGATTTCGATCTATCGCCCAACACGCTCTATTATTATCGCCTGTTAGTTCTGAATGAGATTTCCGGGTATTTCGCCTATTCGGAACCGGTTAGCGTGCGCACCAATCCATAAGGAATCGCGCAGGGGTAGCAGGGGTAGGGTGGGTCGAAGCGAAGCGAGCCCCACCTCGCCTTCCTGAAACGCCACGCCCTCGCCCGCAGGGGTAGGGTGGGTCGAAGGGGTAGGGTGGGTCGAGCGAAGCGAGCCCCACCGTTTTTACTCAAAGCGCGCAGCGCGTAGCCCACCAATATCCTATTTGATGAAAATAAATTGAAGATAGAAGAGGATAAAATCAATGAAACGCGTTATACCATTTCTCGCAATTCTGGGGATGTGTGCAATCGGCACCATCGATCTCCACGCCGCCACGCTGGTCGTCTCGGAGGCGACCGACGCCGCCTTACGCAACGCCGTTGCCAACGCTGCACCCGGCGACTTCATCACATTCGATCCAGCCCTGTTCGTCAACGGCCCGGTGGACATTTCTCTGAACGGTGCGATTCTCATCGAGAAAGACTTGACGATCGCCGGGCCGGTGGGGAAGGGACTGTCGATCAAAGGCGGTCAAAAAGAGATTTTTGTCATCGGCGCTCCTTCGCAAAACTGTCATGTCCTTTTACGGAATATGAAATTATGGGATGGCGCGACACAGGGGAAAAATGGAGAAATGCAATGCACGGGCGGCGGAGGCGGAGCCGCACTGGGCGGTGCGATCTACGTCAATTTCGCGATTCTCATCTGCCAGAATGTCGTTTTTGAAAAAAACAGCGCCATCGGAGGCGACGGCGCTCTCAGCGGTTTGGCCAATGCGGTCAATGGCGGCCGGGGAGGAAATGCCTGCAACGATTATTTGATCTACCAAACGAGCGCGGGAGAATACGTTCGCGGGAACAACCTGGGCGGCTTGGGCGGCGATGTGAATTCGATCGTTCATACGGGGAGTCCCGGCGGCTACGCTTGCGGCGGTGGCGGCGGCGTTGGCGAACGGTTATTTCAAAATAACGCCGCGTCCGGTGGAGCAGGCGGTTGGGCTGGCGGCGGGGGCGGCGGAGGAGGGGGTGGAAGTACGTATAAAACCGGCGGCGCGGGCGGTGAATTTGGCGGGAACGGAGGAGCGGGCGACCTCAGCAGTCACGGTGGCGGCGGGGGCGGCGCGGGACTCGGCGGCGCGATCTTCGTCGATTCGAATGGAGGATTGATTCTGGAAAATTGCGTGTTTCGCGGCAATCTCGCAAAAGGCGGTATGCCGGGTTTGCGCGGAACCAGTGGGCAAGGCAAGGGGGGCGCGATTTTCGCCAAACCGAATACGCTACTCAATCTTTATAATGTGTCTTTTCAAGACAATATGGCCAGCCATGCTACTGGGAGCGGCTTTGTTTCCGGTTTTCTCTCGGACACTTGCGACCTATACGGGACAGGATCTCTGGCGTCGCCAAATCCACTGATGAAAATGGTCGTGACGACTGCCCTGGATGAATTCGACGATCTCTATTATGGGACGGGCTTGTCATTGAGAGAAGCGTTATCTCAAATTGGAAGCGGGGGTGAGATCGAGATTTCAGAATCGATATTGCCAGCGACGTTTACAATCAATTCTGTTTCCCGCCAGTTCGTCATCGAAAAAAATGTGAAAATCAAAGTTCCATCCAGCAAGCCCTTCGTAGTGGATGGGAATGGTGGAAGGGCCTTTTTTGTAAAAAGCGGTCATTTATTCCTGGAGAATATGAAAATTGTCAATGGAGTCGCCAAAGGGGGAGACGGTGGAGATGGCGGCCTGGGAGGAGGCGGAGCGGCAGGAATGGGGGGATCGGTTTTTATCAATACGAATGCGGTTTTGAGCGCTATCAACGTTCAATTTGAAAACTCGACGGTGCAGGGAGGAAAAGGGGGGAATGCGGATTTTTTAACATCATATGGCGGCGGAGGGGGTGGAATTTGGGGGGATGGTGCGTCAGAAAAAAATGGCGCTTATGGCGGATCGGGCTGGCCGTTGAGCGATTGGATCGCTTATCCCGATATGATTATTCAGTATGTTAACGGGGGGGATGGCGGAGGTGGAGCGGGTTTTATTCATTGTTATGGTGGAAATGGCGGTTTTGGTGGCGGCGGCGGATCTACGGTGCTTGCGGTTTGGGGAAAGGGCGGTTTTGGAGGCGGATCCGGCGGTGTTTTTGATCGCTCTTTCGGACGAACGGTTCCCGGCGCGTTTGGGGGCGGTGGGTATTTTGATGGCGGCGGTGGTGCGGGACTGGGCGGCGCTCTTTTTGTCCGAACGGGCGGATCTCTTTTTCTCGATCGCTGTATGATGACGAACAACTTCGCGGGGGGAGGTGCCCCTGGAGATGGATTGCCTGATTTTGCGAACCCAGGCCTAGGCAAGGGCGGCGCTATTTTCGTCATGGATGGTGCAACCGCCAAAATGAGGGATTGTTCGTTTGCTGGAAACAAGGCGTCCAACTCCACCAAGGGCGAGGGATTTGCATACTACATGCTCTCGGATACTCCGGATGTATATGGCGTAATCCACGACCTGAGCGATGGCGATATCGGCGCGTTTCCATCCGCCGATGCAACGCCCACGCCGACACCGATTGGGGGAGAAACGGGTGAGCCTACGCCTACAGTCACACCGACTCCCTACGCGACACCCACGCCGGAAATCCAAGAGACGCCCGTCCCGCAGCCTGCTTCCATCCGTTACGAGTTCTCCGGCGCGAGTGCGGATGAGAACAACGTGACGCTGCAAGGCGCTGGCTTCGGCGCGTACCCGCAGGCGGACGTCTCTTTCGGATATCTCCCGACAGACAACGCCTTCGAAGGCGCCACCGACGGCCAGGGCGTTATCGTGAAAGCCGATCCCGGCGAAGGCGTGATGATCTTCGGTTCGAGAATCGATGACAACCGCTCTGCGTTGATCCGTTGTTCGGTGCGTACGAACCTGCCCAATGCAGAGGTGACCATCGCGTCGATTGGCAGCGCTCCCGGACGCTTCATCGCCGTGAACTATCCAGAAGACGAATCTTATTTCAACGGCCGCTATATGCGCCTGCAAACCTTCTGCGTTCCACCATCGATCGGCATTCAACCTTTAATTCAGATCGTCAACACCAATCCAACGGAAACGCTGACCGCATATATCGACAATCTGGAAGTTCATTTCATCGATCCCTATAAGTACTACAGCGGCGCGTTTCTCGACGGCGATGAAATCGATCCCCCGGCGGATAAAATCAGTATCCCCTCATCGCAAGCGGCCGGATTCAACTATAATCCGTACCCTGAAATCCCCAGGGATTTTAGGGCCGTTGCGAATCCCGATTCCAATACGATAATCGATTTATTCTGGTCAGTCTTCGGAAGTCAATTGGGTGTTATCTACTTGCAACGAAGTACAACGGGACAAGAAAATGATTGGTCTCAGTTGGCTATTTTCCCTGCGATAGAAATTCCCGATTTCAGTTATTCCGATTTCGATCTGTCGCCCAACACACTCTACTATTATCGCTTGTTCGTTCAGAATTCCATTTCCAGGTATGGGGCCTATTCGGAAACCATTAGCGTTCACACCAATCCGTAAGGTAGAAGCAATCCGCAAGGCGGGCCGTAACGATGCGGCCCGCCTTATACGAAATGTCTTTTATTTTGACGTACAAGTAGCGATCGTAAGCAGGAGGGCAAACCTCCTGGTGAGCCGCTTGAATGAATTGGCTGACCTGCGGCTCAAAGCGCGTAGCGGGTAGCCCCCGATATCCATGCCAACCAAGGCGGGATATCCGATCTCCCCGGAATAGATCGACGGCGGAGTAAAAATATTCACCCGGATAAGGCGTATGAATAAAAACTGTTGGACGAAAATAAATTGAGGATAGAAGAGGATAAAATCATGAAACTCGTTATACCATTTCTCGCAATTCTGGGGATGTGCGTAATCAGTGAGGTGAATCTGAATGCGGCGACGCTAGTCGTCTCGGAAGCCACCGACGCCGCCTTGCGGAATGCGGTCGCCAACGCCGCGCCCGGCGATGTCATCACGTTCGATCCCGCCCTGTTCGTCAACGGCCCGGTGGACATTTCTCTGAACGGTGCGATTCTCATCGAGAAAGACTTGACGATCGCCGGGCCGGTGGGGAAGGGACTGTCGATCAAAGGCGGTCAAAAAGAGATTTTTGTCATCGGCGCTCCTTCGCAAAACTGTCATGTCCTTTTACGGAATATGAAATTATGGGATGGCGCGACACAGGGGAAAAATGGAGAAATGCAATGCACGGGCGGCGGAGGCGGAGCCGCACTGGGCGGTGCGATCTACGTCAATTTCGCGATTCTCATCTGCCAGAATGTCGTTTTTGAAAAAAACAGCGCCATCGGAGGCGACGGCGCTCTCAGCGGTTTGGCCAATGCGGTCAATGGCGGCCGGGGAGGAAATGCCTGCAACGATTATTTGATCTACCAAACGAGCGCGGGAGAATACGTTCGCGGGAACAACCTGGGCGGCTTGGGCGGCGATGTGAATTCGATCGTTCATACGGGGAGTCCCGGCGGCTACGCTTGCGGCGGTGGCGGCGGCGTTGGCGAACGGTTATTTCAAAATAACGCCGCGTCCGGTGGAGCAGGCGGTTGGGCTGGCGGCGGGGGCGGCGGAGGAGGGGGTGGAAGTACGTATAAAACCGGCGGCGCGGGCGGTGAATTTGGCGGGAACGGAGGAGCGGGCGACCTCAGCAGTCACGGTGGCGGCGGGGGCGGCGCGGGACTCGGCGGCGCGATCTTCGTCGATTCGAA
>CAZFOX010000245.1:0-7124 GCA_964520565.1 uncultured bacterium
GTTCCCCAGCCGCTGGCGAGACGAATCGCCAGCCGGGTATTCAACGGGATTGTTCGCCTGTTATTTCAATTGCCCTATCGCGATACCCAATGCGGAGCCAAGGCGTTCCGGCGCCAGGCGATCGAGGCAGTACGGAACGAGATTCACACCAGTGGATGGGCGTTCGACGTGGCGCTGATCTGGCGATTGCGCTGCCATCAGTTCCGGGTGGAAGAAATTCCTATTGTATGGAGCGACAATTCCAAATCGCGGCTGCGCATGCACCGCGACGCGCCATCCATGTTGTGGGAACTGATTAAACTGCGGCTGGGATTGCAATGAATCTAACCAAATACCGGGACGAATTCGAGACGGTTCAAAAGGGATTGATTTATCTCAATCACGCCGGCGTTTCTCCCCTCCCCCGCCGATGTGCGGACGCCATGCGGGAGGCGGTTGACTGGAACAGTTTTCTCACTCCGGAAAACTGGATGCATTATATCGGAGGCGTGCAGCGATGCCGACGGGCTGTCGCGCGAATGCTAAACGCCGAGGAAGAAGATATCGCCCTCTGCCGCAACACCACCGAAGGCATCAATTGGGTGGCTAACGGTATCGCCTGGAAGCCGGGTGACCGCATCGTTACGGTGGAAGGCGAGTACCCGGCCAACATCTATCCCTGGATGCGGCTGATGGAAAAAGGCGTGGAATTGGTGCGCATTCGGCCAGTAAACGAACGCGTGCCTCTGGAACTCATCGAGAAAGAGTTAACCGACAAGACGCGCTTGCTGACGTTGAGTTATGTGGAATTTGCCAGTGGATTGCGTTTCGACCTGGAAGCCGTCGGGCTTCTCTGCCGGCAAAAGGGGATTCCCTTCCTGGTCGATTTGATTCAGGGAATGGGTGTTTTTCCACTGGATTGGAAAGCGTGGAACGTCACCTTCGCCGCAGGTGGCGGACAGAAATGGCTTCTCGGCCCCCAGGGGGGCGGATTCTTTTACTGCCCCCAAGAAAACCTCCCTCTATTGGATGTAACGATGGTGGGAGCGACCTCGGTGGTTCGTTGGACGCCGTATACCGAATACGATTTCACTCTGCGCCCCAACGCCTCCCGTTTCGAGTACGGAACTCCCTCCACGATTCCCCTCATCGGCATGGCCGCTTCGGTGGAGATGCTTCTCGAAGCGGGTATGGATGAAGTCTGCCAGCGAGTCCGGCTGCTGACCGATCTATTGATCGACGGTGCGAAAAGCAAGGGATATTCGTGCCATTCACCGCGAGGAGAGAGCGAATGGTCGGGAATTGTCTGCCTGACGCATCCCGATCGTACGCCCAGCGAAGTGGTGAACCGCCTGCGGGAACATGGGATCGAAGGAGCCGAACGAGAAGGCCGCATCCGCCTGACGCCCCATTTCTATCAGACCGAAGAAGAGATGGGGCGAGTGGTGGATGAATTGCTGTAAGGCGGATGACAAAGACTGGCGTTGTTTGACCGAAGATTGGTGTATTGGATGAGAAGGAATGAGTCAATACAATTGGCTGTGAGTGACAGCCGCCATGAATTCAACTCGGTCGTAATTCCCCTCGACAATAAAGAATAATCGAAAATCGCTGCTAACCGAGATTGCGCGATATCCCTGGAGTTTTCCATGTATGCATGATTCTTCAATTGAGGATTAAAGGGATTCTCGCGAAAAATTTCAATCGTTTCAATAATATCCAATTGTTGTTTACGCGAGAATTTCGAAAAAGATTTAAGGAATTTCTTATGGTAGAAAACCTTCATCGAGGCCGAAGAAGATTCTTCAGTGGAGAAGAAATATCCTCTCCTCGAATGCATTCACTCATATTGATTCCCTGCTGGGCATCCTTCTTGCGTTCAAGAAGTTCTGCTATAGCCTCCTCCGAATATTCTTCTTGTGTGTCTCGTTCAAAATACCGAATAACAACCTGCCTTTCCTCTAAGGGCAATTTCTCCATTTCAATGATAATTTCTCGAGAATTCATTGGAATTATCTCATTTTCATAATGAACTACACTAAAAAATAATATACGAAAATCTAAAATCAGGCAAATATTATCGGAAGCATACGCCACAGTACGAGATTCTTAATTCAAGCCGCCGTTGTTGGGGAGCGGGAGTGTGGGTAACACAATCCGGTGGCGATCGAGCAGGGTTCCCCGAGCGGTATGCAACTTTCCCAGAGCGATACGCCAATTGATTTGTGCGCGAAGTTCGTCGAGGCGGGATTGAATCAAATCGCGCTGGGTGACGAGCACCAGCAGGTTGGTCGATTTCCCGACGCGGAATTTTTCCAGTTCCGCCTGGTATTTCGCTTCCTGAAGGCGCGTCGCCACTCGTGTGGCTTCGATTTGCCGCCGGGTGCGGTCCAGTTCAACGCAGCTGGTGCGAACGTCCAATTCGACCAGCTGTTCGAAATTGGCGAGGGCTGCCTGCGCCTCCTTCAATTGAAATTCCGCCCGGTTGTGGCGAGCCCGTTTGGCCCGGCTGCCGAAACTATATTCGAAAAGAAGGCCGGTGTTCAGATCAAAATTGTTCTCATCCAAACCACCGATCGTATCGTTAAACGAATCGGCGTAGCCCGTTTTTCCGAAAGTAATAAAAAAATCCAGACGGGGTAAAAGTCCGTTGCGGGTTTTGACGATATCCAAGTCCCGTTTTTCCAACTGAATGCGCGCCTGATTGAGATCGGGGCGCACCAGGAAGGCTACGGCAATATGATCGTCGACAGAACCCGTGAGAGTATCATCCATGGTCGGGCTTTCAATCTGTTCGACCGCCATCGACCAAAAGCGGGGTTCGGGAGGATTGAGACGCTGCAACAGTTGAAGGGTGGTATTCTGCAAGGCGCTTTCCGCGTCGATCACGGTCTCTTCGCGCAAGGCCACCTCGCCTTCCGCCGCCGCCAGTTCGATTTCCGGCACGGCCCCCACCTCGATCCGTTCGCGGGTTTCGCGCAGTTGCTCCCGGGCCAGTTCGCGCGAAGCGATTCGAATGCGCAGTTCCTCTTCAGCCGCCCGCCGGTCCCAGTAGAGTTCCTCCACTTCTCTAGCGAGCGCGAGAATGAAACCCTGGAGTTCGTATTTCGATAGTTCGACATTGCTTTCCGCCTGCCGAACGCCTACCAGGTTGACGCGGCTTCCGCTTCCTTCCAGGATCGGGACGTTGAGGGTCGCACCCAGCCGGGTGGAAAACATTTGGGAATAGACGTTGGATACTCTCGCACTGACGACGCCGTCGATGCCGTACGAGATTCCGCTGGGCGTTTGTTGCGAAATTCCCACCGAGAGATTTTTCTGCCGCGAGCTGACGCCGCGAAACTCGCCGACGCCCGAAGTCCGTTGCCCTTTGGTTTCGCTGACGGACAGTTCGGATTGCAACGCCGGATCGAAAAACGCCTGTTGTTCCTTGACGAAGGTCTGTTCGATTTCCGGCCCATAGCGTTCGACCGCCAGAGCGCGGTTATTTTCGAGAGCCATCAATACGCAACCGCGGACATCCAGCGTCAGTGTGGCCGAATCGATCGAAGAAGAGAAGACTCCGCGCTCTTCCGCCGCACAGAAAGGCATTGCCGAGAGAAATCCAAGAACCATCACGCTGAAGAATTTTCGCATCGTTCAACCCCTTCACCCCGCCCGCGCCTCGGCTGAGCCAAGTCGATTTTGCCGCCATCAGATTGTATGACCCGCGCTTTTCCGTTCGAACATCGAATAGAGGATGGGGATAATCACGAGTGTGATCAAGGTCGAGCTGCTCAGCCCGCCGATCACCACTCGCGCCATAGGTGCCTGGACTTCTCCCCCCTCTCCCAAGCCCAACGCCATGGGGATCAATCCCACCACGGTCGTCAGCGTTGTCATCAAAATAGGGCGCAATCGCCGCCGGCCGCTTTCCTCGATCGCCTCGAGCAGCGGCATTCCATCGCGTTCCCGGAGCAGATTGGTGTAATCCACCAGGATGATGGCGTTGTTGACCACAATTCCAGCCAGCATGATACAACCGATGAACGACTGTACGTTGAAAGTGGTATCGGTCAACAATAGCACCAGGATGACACCGATCGACGCGAGGGGGATGGAGAACATAACGATAAATGGATCGCGCAGCGATTCGAACTGCGAAGCCATGACCATGTACACCAGGACGATCGCCAGACAGAAACCGAGCAACAATTCCATAAACGCCTTTTGTTGTTCTTCCCATTCACCGCTCAGCAGAATTTCAAAATCAACCGGTTTGGGGATTTGATCGATGCGCTCCTTAATATCCCCCATAATTGAACCCAGATCTCGGCCGGAGATATTGCCGGAGATGGTGACGATTCGCTGCTGATCCTCCCGTTCCACACGGACGGGGCCTTCCCGCCTTTCCAGGCGAATGACGTTCTTCAGAACCACACTACGCCCGTTGCGGCTGGTGACCGTCATATCCAGCACGTCGTGGATCGAGAGGCGGTCGGTTTCTTTCAAGCGAACCAGAATTTTATATTCATCGCCGCTATCCCGGAACATGGTGGCGCTGGTTCCCGAGAGACTCGTTTCGATGGCATGCGCGATATCGGATACATTCAGACCCAGCGAAGCGGCTTTGGCTCGATCGATCCGCACGATCTCCTCCGGCTGGCCTTCCTCGCGGCTGATGCGAACGTCGGTCACTCCTTCGACCTGCTCCATTTCCTCTTTGACGCGCAGGGCTAATTGTTTGGCGATATCGAGATCGTATCCCCGAACCTGGACTTCGGCGGCTTCATCCCCGCCGGCGATCAGGCGAAACACAAACAGCCCCTGTCCTTCGCGTACCCGCAGGATGGTTCCCGGGATATTCGCTAGCAGGGGACGAAGGTCGCGGCATATCTGCTCGCTGGAACGATGACGCTCGGAGATGGGTACCAGGGTAGCCCGTACTTCGCCGGTATGTCCGCCGGAGCTGCGAAAACCGCTCGATCCGGCCCGCGAATAGATGATCCGGGCTTCCGGGACGTTTTCCCGGACGATTCGCTCGATTTCCTGAAATGTGGCGTCCACCACTTCCAGGCGGGTTCCTACGGCCATTTCGCCTTCAACGCGTATTTCTCCTTCATCTGCCTTGGGCATGAATTCAACCCCGACACGATTCGTAAGCCCCACGCTCCCCGCCAGAAGCAATGCCGCAAGGAAAAGAACTGATTTCCGGTGATGAAGACAAGCGCGTAACAGGATGGTGTATTCACGCTCCAGCCAAAGAAGGAATCCGATTCGCTCCACAGCGCGACCGGATGGAAAAGAGCTGCCGTTTCGGTTTAAAAACCGCGACGCCATGACGGGGATTAACGTCAGCGCGACTGTCAGTGAACAAAAAAGTGAGAAGACCACGACAGCCGCCAATTGCTTGAACGTGATGCCCGTCATTCCCCGGATGAACAAGACCGGCAGAAAGACTACTAGTGTAGTTAGAGTACTGGCCACAATGGCGGTGGAGACTTCACTCGTTCCCTGCCAGGCGGCATCGCGTCCCACTTTTCCGTTTTCGTACTGGCGGTAAATATTTTCCAGAACCACGATGGCGTTATCCACCAGCATTCCCACGCCCAGCGCCAATCCGCCAAAAGTCATGATGTTCAGTGTGAAACCGTAAAAATACATCAGTGCAAACGTGGCGATCACCGAAATGGGTATGGCGACCGAGACGATCAGCGTGCTTCGGATATTGCGCAGGAAGAAATAGAGGATCAGCGCCGCGAGTACCGCGCCATACGCCGCGGAGTTCCGCACGTTGGAAATAGCCCGTTTGATGTATTCCGACGTGTCGAGCGTGGGAAACACTTCGATTTGCGGGAAATCCTGGTTGACCTTTTCCACTTCCGCCAACAATCCCTTCACCACCTCGACTGTGTTACTCCCCGATTGTTTGTTGACAAAAAGCCGAAGAACCGGGATTCCTTCGGAGCGGGAGATGTAGGTTATCTCTTCGTGAGAATCTTCGACGGTGGCGAGATCTTTCAGCAGGATGGGAACGCCATCGCGTACCAACACGACCGTATTGCCGATCTCTTCCACATTTTGAAATTCGCCCTGGGTGCGAACCAGTGCTTCCAGATCGCCGTCGTCCACTTTCCCGGCGGGCAAATTCAGGTTTTCCGCGCGGAGGGAAGCGAGAATGGAATCGAGCGACAAATCGAGGGCGGTCAATTTTCGCCGATCCAGATCGACGTGAATTTCCCGTTTCAAACCGCCGCGGATATCGACGGCGGCGACTCCCGCCACTCGCTCGAGGCGGTATTTAATCTGATGTTCCACCAGATCGCGCATCTCAACGGGATCCAGATTTCCTTTCACGCCCAGAAATAAAACCGGAAAGGAAGAAAGGTCGAATTTGAAGATCACCGGCGCTTCTGCATCATCCGGTAATCGTCCACGCACCCGATCGACACGCGCCCGGACATCATTGGCGGCATCATCCAGATCCGTTCCCCAGATAAAAGCCACGCGGACACTGCTGTTTCCCTCCGTAGAGGTGGAAGTGATTTTTTCCACTCCCTGAACGGAACTGACCGTTTCTTCAATGGGACGGGTGATCAGTTGTTCGATCTCCTGCGGTCCCACATGTTCGTAATCCGTGGAAATGGTGATGGAGGGATACGTCACATCCGGCATCAGGTCGATGGGCAGCCGAATAAACGACACCACGCCAAACAAGACCACGATCAGAAAAAACATCGTCGTGGTGACTGGATTGTGAATGGCCTTGTGGGAAATCTGCATCCCTGGGATTCCTCGCTATTTCGCCGGGCTGTTGAGTACGATCCCATCGCCGTCATTGAGAAGATGTTGCCCCATGACGATGAGAGTTTGTTCCGCTTCGAGTCCGGAGACTTCCGTGAATTCCTCGTTCGCCAGTTTCGGCTCGATCTTGACGAAGCGCGCCGTTTTGAAATCCTCGCTGGGGACGAAGACGCCCTGATTGGCATCCCGCTTGACGATCGCGCGGCTGGGGATCACGACCACGCCGGTATGAACTCCGAAGAGAATTCTCACCCGTGTAAACATGCCCGGTTTCAACAATAAATCCTCATTCACAACCTCGATTTCCGTCTCCGCCGTCCGCGTATTGGCATCGAGGATAGGCGCGATCCGGGTAATTTTTC
>CAZFOX010000246.1:0-7103 GCA_964520565.1 uncultured bacterium
AAATCGTGAAAGTTGTTTCCGTTGGGAGGAAAGGAATAATTCGGTTGAGGATTGGCGTCGGTAAATGGCCGTTCGTGGGCGTTATTACCATAATTACCGGCCGCGGTGAAATAGTGCACTCCATTGGCCGCCGCTTCACGGGCCGCCAGTGCAATCGGCCCGTGCTGATAGAGAGGTTCTTTAAGGAAGTGAATATCGTCCACCAGGATATTGCATTCGTATCCCTCATCGCTCCATAACTTACGGATATTCTTTGGGTAAACAGTATAATCGTATTTGACCGCCGCGAAGGTAAAATCGGCGCCGGGGGCCAGATCGTGGATCAACTCCATCATCGCGCTTCCTTCGTCTTCTCCGGAACCGTCTCCCAGGTCGACAAAGCGGATGGCTTTGGGTAATTCCTTTCTCATTTGCGAGGGCGTGCCCAGGATGAATTGATCGAATATTCTTCCCTGTTTCGAACGGTCTGCGATACTATCGCTGAGAATTCCGATTCGAACTCCACTTCCATCCAGTCCGTAAATCTCGCGCACTTGCGCGGCGTGGATGGATTGATCGGCTTCGTTTTGGATGGTACCGGCCATCTGAAAGGCGTAAGGTTCTGTCGTGATACCAAGCACATCGGAATGGGAAGCCAATTGGTCTAACTGATTGGGATCGTCGCATCGAATGACCAATTGATGGAGATTTCCATTTGAATTTATCCCACAAACAGTCAGACCGCATTCACCGCAGAGGTCGATGATTTCCTGCGTAATCGCTTTTAATCCCACAATGCACTGCAATTGACCCTGGCGGATGGCATAAGGAGCATATTGAGAAAAGAAATCGCTGGGACTGTCTACCAACTGACAGGACAAGCGCATTTTTAATAACTCACTGGTTAATTTGGATATATGGGGAAGTCCTTGACAAAATGAATTCACTTTGGGTTCGGTTTCCGCACGGGAAATTGATGAAAAAAAAGAAAGAAGCACAAAACAAGACAACAGTTTTTTCATCGGATCTTTTCAGCCTGATTCCGTTATTTTGACTCTGTTGGTGTGTACTACCTATTAATAAATCAGTCAAGAAGACTGAGTACTTTTGTTACACAATTGGATTGGTATCATTTCCTTGATGTATATCGTAAAAATTTAGCTTTATCATCATATTATTTTTGTAGATATCAGTACGATAGACGAACGACAAATGGTTCAGTCGACTAAGAGTAAAATAATCGATCGAAAAATTAAAACTCTATAGAATTAGAACCCTTATTTGTAAAGAAAAAGTCTTGTATACTTCCCCACGTTTCTTAACCCGTCGCAAGGAGTGCAACATGGTTGAATGGCGTGTGTATGGATGCGGATCCCCCTCATCCTCTCGTTCCACGCAAACCAGTTATGAATTAGTCGATGGAAAAAACAGCCTGCATATCGATTTAGGGCATGGCGCAATATTTCGGCGATGCCTGAAGGAAAAATCGATCGAAACGGTTGTCGATTCCATCCAGAATTTATTAATCACTCATTGCCATCCCGATCATTGCTTCGATCTTACCCGTCTCTATGTCTCCTGGATGTATACTCCCGGCTTTCAACCCCAAAGACGTGTCTCTTTGTATGCTACCGAAGAGACAATGCTCGGCATACGCCGGATGATGGATAATACCCGCCTCGAAGGTAAGTTCGAAAGCGTTTACGATACCCATATCATTGAATATAACAAGCCCGTGCGGATCGGTGATTTCACGGTCCTTCCTAAAGCTACGCATCATATCGAGGGTGCTTGTGGAATCCGTATCGAAACTCCCAGCGGCAAACGAATGGCGTTCACAAGCGATACCGGCTTTCACAAACGATTATTCTCCGTCTGGAAAGAGGTGGATTTTTTGGCGATTGAATGCAGTTTTGTCGAACTGAAAACGCCCTTTCATTTGCATCTAGGACAGGTGGCGCAAGTGGCCGAAAAAGTAAATCCGGAATGCCTCCTATTGGTTCACTTCTATCCCGATATGGAACAAAAACCGGACAGCGAAATCCGATCCTTCCTACAAGACCGATTCGCGGGCGATGTCCACATTGCCCGCGATGGAATTACGATTCGTTGGAATCCGAAAAAAGAACGATGGCAGGAAAAAAAGATGTTTTAAGCAGCTCGGATTGAGACGCTTCAGTATTTCAAAAAACTCTCCTTAACATTCCAATTCACCTCGCATTACGGTAACCGCTTGCCCTCCAAGAATCACGCGATCTCCTATGACTTGTACGCGGACGATGCCGCCTCGTGCGGATGCCTGATATCCAACCATCGATGCTTTTCCCAGTATCTGACTCCAATACGGGGCCAGACAACAATGCGCCGATCCCGTAACTGGGTCTTCATGAATACCGACTCCGGGAGCGAAGAAACGGGAAACAAAATCGTATTCTGTCGATTCGGAACGGCTGGTGACTATGACACCTCTCACTTGAATGGCCGTTAATCGATTAAAGTCGGGTTTCATGTTTCGGACGGTCTGTTCACTGTCCACCTCAATTAGATAATCCAACCGGTTTTTCAGCCCGGCGGCGTCGCTTGGAGCCAAACCCAAAGCCTCCCTCAATTCCGTTGGATATTCACAGGGATTCGCCGGTTCTGCGGGGAAATTCATTTCTATCCATTCCCCCTTTTTTCGTGCGGACAGAAGCCCGCTGCGGGTATGGAAATAAGCCTCCTGAGATGGCGATAAAACGCCGGTTTCCCAAAGAACGTGTGCGCTGGCCAACGTGGCGTGCCCGCAAAGATCCACTTCGCAGGCAGGTGTAAACCAGCGCAGGTCGAATCCATCCTTTTGCTCGACGAGAAAGGCGGTTTCGGATAGATTCATTTCGAGTGCGATATTCTGCATCCACTGCGCATCTCTCGCTTCGCGAAGTATACAGACCGCCGCCGGATTTCCCTGGAAAGGCCGATTGGTAAATGCATCCACCTGAAAAATCGTCTGCATGATGATCCTTTTATTGTAATTGTAATATATAAAATGGGCAGCGGATTCCTGCCCATCAAATCATAACACATTACCCCCCCTGCCCATCAAATCCCCTTCACAAAGCCAATCGCTCGAGGTCCTCACGCGTTAGCCGGTAAACCGTCCATTCGTCCATCGGTTTCGCGCCGAGTTTCTTATAAAATTGAATGGCGGGTTCGTTCCAGTCCAAAACCGACCATTCCATCCTCCCGTACTGCCGCTGGTATGCCAGCCGTGCGAGATGAAGCAACAACTCTTTTCCAATTCCTTTCCCCCGGTAGTCCGGCTGAACGTACAAATCCTCCAGGTAGAGGCCGGGACGTCCAACGAATGTGGAAAATGTTGTGAAATAGAGGGCGAATCCCACAGGCCGGTCATTCCAGAAAGCCAGAAGGGCTTCGGCGCAGGGCTTTTCACCAAACAGCGCTTCGCGAATATCCTCAGCCGTAGCGATAACCGATTGACTGAGTTTTTCATACTCGGCCAGTTCGCAGATAAATCGGTATAGAGTGTCGGAATCCTCGGGGACAGCGGAACGTATGGTGAGCGAATTGTGCAAGGTCATGATCCTCAATAGTTATGGATAAAGTAGATATTTGACACGGACTTTTTCAAATCGATCCAGTCCTCTTTCCATAGAATCCTGGATGGTTGAATAATCCGTCCCTTCCTCCAGCACGGAGCGCAACGATTCATCCCCCCATAGCCTATCGAGATGAGTCGTGAAAGTGACTTGGTCAGGATAGAGCGTACGTGCAGCGCTGAGAAGCGCGATAGCCAGATCGATCGGTTTTAACACTTGCCGATCGGTGATGGTCAGATAAAGACCATTACAGGATTGGTCTTTAAATTTGGGATTTTCCGCTTTTCCAGGAATGCCTTTCGGCGTAAAACGAATGGGCTTGAGATCGATCCCCTTCCGAACGTCGGCAGGGATTTTAGATAGCCAGGCATCTGCATCGATAAACGGCGCGCCGAGTGTCAAAAAAGGCGCGTCGGTTCCCCGCCCTTCCGATAGATTACTGCCTTCAAAAAGACACGTGCCGGGATACACAATGGCCGTATCAAGGGTAGGCATATTGGGCGAAGGCGCGATCCAGGGCAAACCGGTCTCATTGTACCACATGTCTCTCCGGTAGTTTTCCATCCGGATCACGGTCAGATCGGCGCTGGGAGAAAAACCGGCGTACGTCTCCTCGTTCATCAGTTTCGCCAGTTCGCCAATCGTCATTCCATAGCGGATTGGGAGAGGCATGACGCCCACGTAACTCGCATAAGCGGGATTCAATATCGAACCTTCCACCCGGGTCGCATCGATAGGATTGGGGCGGTCGAGTACCAGAATGGGAATACAGTGTTGGGCTGCCGCCGATAATGCCAGATAAAGACTGGATATATACGTGTAAAACCGGACTCCCACATCCTGCATGTCGTAGATCAAAACGTCGATTCCCCGCAACATGGAAGCGGTGGGTGTTCGATAGTCCGAATAAAGACTGTAAAGGGGAATCCCTTGATGAAGAGTGGATTCGACTGTATCGCCCGCAGACTGGTCGCCGCCGAAACCATGCTCCGGCCCGAATAAGGCTGCGATTGTGGCGTGCTCTTTCAAAAGAGAAACAATCCCATTTCCCTGGGAATCCACCGAGGTATGGTTGCCGATGATTCCCACTTTTTTCCCCTGGATGAGATTGGGATTTTCCTTGATCAACTGTTCGAGACCCAACAGGATCGGCATTTCGGAGCGATGGGTCGGATCGGCATCAGCGCTTAATGAAATTCCTTGATAAAAAACAAAAAAAAACGGGAGAGTGAATAGGAATGGAAGGGGGAACGATTTTAGTATTTTTACCTTCATGATGAACACCTTGCTGTTGTTTAGAGGTCTGATAGGGAAACTCATTTTATTCCTGATGGAGTGGAATAAAATAGCCCAGTGCAATATTTGAGAAGAGGACTTGATAATAGATAAATAGGGATTGAGCCGGTGAAATTTCATCAAGATTGTGGCAAAATGTCAATTCCTAATATGGATAGAGGCCCTCGGGAAACAAGAATGAAGTGTCTCTCTTCTCTTGGGAACTTGGTTGAATTCGTGCTATTTCCCTCTTTTTTTCAGCCCGGAATCTCGGCGGAATCTCGATGGGAAATGAAATCAATACCAGACCATTCTGAAAAACGGATGAAGACGATGAATAAATTTTGTGTGAATCTGTTTCCCATCTCATTTCTTGTGGTTTTTTTACCCTGTTTTTTTCTGATCCCACTGGAGGGAGCGGAGATATCCGGATTCCAGCCAGCACTCTCGTCCTTTGTGGTATCGCCGACCGAAGCCCCTCCGGGTGATGTTCTATCCTGCCATTTTGTTTTTAGTAATCAGGGTACCCATTCCTCAATAGCCGACGAGAAAATATTCCTTCACTTTACCGACCGGCAAAATCCGAATGAAATCCGTTGGCAATTCGATCACGAACCGCTGATTCCCACGCGATTTTGGATGAACGGTCTGTTGGTGGAAGATGGTCCTTTGCCGATCGCCATCCCGGAAACAATATCCGACGGCCAATATGGCATTCGCCTGGGTGTATGGAATCCGGCCACCAATCAACGGAGTCTGGATGTGATCCTGCCGGTGACCGTGACAATTGACCGGAACCGAAAGAATCGAGAACGAACTCCCCTTCAATCCCTGACGTATGAAGCGGCCCGGCGTCAAAACCAGGCTCTGATGTTACAGCGCTTTTCTCATGAAACCTGTGAAATTCTGGAAAACAAACGAATGCAGCTGCAAGTACAGCCTGAAAAAGGTGTTTTCTGTTTGCGCGATCGGGAAACCGGAGCCTTCTGGCAAAGCGCACCGTTTTCCAAAGGATTGGGATATGTTATGGCCGAATCGAAGGAACGCATACCCATCCGGATTCCTCTTAATCAATTAACAGTGCTTTCCTCTTCGAACAAACGATGTGTGCTGCAAAAAGAGTACAACGGTTCAGTTGTGCTGGAGATCGAAATCCGATTGGAAAGCAACGATACGGCGGTTACCTTTTCCTGGAAAACGGGATCGGATTGGACGCTGTATAATGTGGAGTGGAACGGCTTGATCTGGACAACCGACGCTCTGGGCGGCGGGGCTGTGATTCCTCGATTAATTGGGGAATTCTATCCGGCGTACAATCCGATCGAATTTCAAAAAACATTCACTACCTATGGGGGATGGGGCGGTTTGCATATTCCCATGACGGGAATTGTTCAAAGAAAAAATGGCGTCATGCTCTCGTGGGACAGCCCCTATATATCCGTCAATCTGCATTCCCAAGGGGTCGAATCATCCGATTGGCCGGGAATCGGGAAAGTCGTTGTGGATTTGCTTTGCAGCGAATCTGCCGGAACGTTTCGATTGACACCCTGCGAAGGAAATTCCTACGTCAGCATCGCCAAGGCGTATCGCGAAGAGATCCAAAAATCGGGGATGTGGATTAGCCTGGAAGAAAAAATCAAAAAAAATGCTGATGTGGAAAAATTATTGGGAGCGGCGGAAGTCAAACCGTTTGTTTGTATTCGTTATCTTCGAGACGAAAATGGGAAAACCACGGAACGGGTGATGAACCCCTTTACCGAAATCGATTGCGTTCAACTGGCCCGGCATTTGCACGACGACTTGAAACTTCCGAAAATTTTGTACGTATTAGCGGGTTGGATCCATCGGGGATATGACAATCAACATCCGGATATTCTGCCCGCCGCGCCCGAAATCGGCAGCGATGAAGGTCTGATTCGAATCTCGGAGTGCGTACGTTCTTACGGCTATTTATTCGGCCTCCACGATAATTATCAGGATATGTATACCGATGCTCCCTCCTGGGATACATCCATGATTATGATGGATCGGAACGGCCAACGGATGAAAGGGGGCGTTTGGGCCGGTGGTCAGTCTTGGTTGATTGCTTCGAATTACGGTTTACAACTGGCACATCGCAACCTGCCTGAGGTAAAGAAACTTTTTTCTCCTACCGCCTATTTCATCGATACCACCTTTGCCGCGCCTCTCTATGAATCATTCGTTCCCGATCGACCGCTGACACGGCACGACGACCTTCAATTTAAACGGGAC
>CAZFOX010000247.1:0-7096 GCA_964520565.1 uncultured bacterium
TTTTCTGGTTCCCTTTCATCCATCGGAGTCTGGCTCTGGATTGCCGTATTTCTGTTCGCGGGTTTCGAATCTAACGACGCCATTGCCGATATCGTTACTCTGAAGGATGGAACCACATTACGCTGCCAGATGGTTGATCCCTCTTCGACCCCTGGCGGGGATTCGCGTTTTCTCCCCATTCGAATCGGGCAGTCCGTTATCTGGCTCAATCGAACGGCCGTGGAGCGCATTGAATCCTCGCCCGTTCAGGAACCGCTTACTCCCGAAATCGAAGCGCTTGTCAAGCGGTTGTTGGACGAAGGTATTCTCGTATCGGCCGCCGAAGAAACGGAGACAAAAGAAGAACCGCCCACGCTGCACGATCAGGAAATCGGCGTTCGCGTCAAGGAAATCCGCGGGTGGGCGTATGCGTACGAAAATGAAAAAGCGAGGGAAGACGGCATTCGCACGGCGCTCTCGGTTGAAACGCCCGTTCCCATCCGCTCCATCCTGGTTGTATCGCCCAATACCCGCCTGACGTTGGATATCCCCGGCATGGGCGAGATAGGACTGGAGGCCGGAGCGGAGATTTGTTTCGACGATGTTTCCAGAAACCGTTCGCGGCGTAGTTACGCCTTAAGCCTGCGGATCGATCAAGGGCGTTGTTGGCTGCGAATACGGTCGCAGGATCGTGTGATTCTATCGCTCAATTCCGTGCGCTGCATTCCTCAGAATAACCTGCTGTATATCCAGTCAGCTGGGAAAACCGGTGCAATCGATATAACCTATCTCAAGGGGGATAACGATCTCAAATTTTCCCGCAATCGAGCTACGGAAGCGCCCTATATCGTCAATCAGGGACAGGTTTTGCATGTCGATCCCGGTGTCAACCGTCTTCCGGTTGAAAACGCCTCTTTGGCTGCCGAGTTGCAGCAGCGAATCGATTCCTGGGCCGACTGGCAACCCGAGCCGCTGGTCATTGAACTGGGCCGCATTATTCCCCCTCTGGTAACGTTTCCTTCGTTCCGGGCGCTTCCCGCGCTTCACCCATACCGCCTGACTATCGATTCGTCGCTTCTGATGCCACCGGAAACGCGCAGCCTGGGCGAGATTCTCGACACCTATCGTCAGGCATTGGAACGATACCGGCTGGAAACCGGACGGTATCCTTCTTTCGATCACGGTCTGGAAGCGTTATGGAAGAGTTTCGACGTTCCCGGATGGAAAGGGCCCTATATTCCCCTCGATTTGCCTCGGCGCGATCCGTGGAACAATCCCTTCGTTTACGATCTGTATACCGAGAAGGGGCGTTCCTATCCCGACGTGCGAAGCAATGGGCAAAACGGCAAGGACGACAAAGGCCTGGGCGACGATATCCGCTGATGCTGGCAGACAGGAAAGCGAATTACACGGTTGCGTTTCTGAAATAATCGAGTATTAATCATTGGAGAATATCATTGTCCGTTTTCATAGAATGCGAGGTTTTTTTATGCTTGTCTGGTATTCGAATAGGCAGGAAGCGCATCTGGTTGTATGGAAGAAAAAAGTAAAACTCCTTACCGTATTGGCCATTAGTCTGGGATTGTTTTTCTTTCCCCCGCACGCACCCGTTTTGGCGGAAGACTGGCCAACGTATCAGCACGATAACCAGCGTTCGGGCATTACGCCCGAGCGTCTCGGTCTTCCTCTTCACTGTCAGTGGGTGCTAACCCCTCGGCAAACTCCTCACACCGCCTGGGAGGAAAGTCCCGCCAAGCGAGACTTGTGGCATGGATTCAAGGATCTCAAACCTCGTTCGTTATTCGACCGGGCTAACTACGTTAGCGTAGTGGGGAATTCGGTGTTTTTCGGTTCCTCCTCCGACGATATAGTATGCAGCCGGAATCTAGAAACCGGCGAAGAACAATGGGTCTTTTTTACCGAAGGCCCGGTGCGTTTCGCTCCGACTGTTTTTCAGGGAAAGGTGTACGCCGGGGCGGACGATGGTTACGTGTATTGCCTGGATGCCGCGAGCGGCGGATTGATCTGGAAGTATAAAGCCAATTCTCAGAAAGATATGATCGTAGGCAATGGGAGAATGATTTCCGTCTGGCCGGTTCGCACTTCCATTATCGTGCAAAATAATACCGTGTTTTTCGGTGCGGGGATTTTCCCTCTGGAAGGCGTTTACCTTGGCGCGCTTCAGGCCGATCGTGGAACGGTGATCTGGCAGAAGACCATCTCCGATTCGCCCCAGGGTTATCTGTTAAGCGCGGCGAACAGCCTGTTTCTCCCCACCGGCAATACCAATCCCGCAGTATACAGCGCCGTCACCGGTGAGAAACGCGGTTCCTTCAGCCAGGGGCGTTCGGGAGGAACCTATGCGTTGATCGTGGACGATAAACTAGTTTCCGGACCGGGCTATTCGGAAACCGGTTCGAATTGGCTGCACACCTACAACACGGCGTCCCGCGCGCGGGTTGCCTCGTTTCAGGGGAATCACGTCATCGTGGCCGCCAGCCGTTCTTACCTGCATACAGACGACGCACTGACGGCCATCGATCGGGATATCTATTTCAAAACCAATGCTCGCGAAATCGACCTCCAGAAGCGTAGCGATACGGTTCGCGAGCAGATCAAAAAACTCAGCGTCGACGAAAGCGGAGACAAGCGCTCCGCTCTGATCGACGAGTTATCGACCCTGCAGGCGGATTTAATAGAGAATGAGAAAGTAAAAGCGACGGCGGTATTGTGGACAAGTCCCTGCACTCATCCTTATTCTCTCATCGCCGCGGGGGATCTTCTCTTTGCGGGCGGCGATGGCGAAGTTGCCGCATACGATATGGAGGACGGCGCTCTTCGATGGAAAGACCAAGTTACCGGCCGAGCCTATGGGCTTGCAGCCGCTAATGGAAGCCTGTTGGTCAGTACGGATCGTGGAACTATACATCGTTTTAGTACAATGGTCTGCGTTCCCCAGTGGCTCAGTTATTAATCCAAACGATTTGGGTGGGCCGGATTCCGATGTCCCTCCTGCGAATCGATCGGTAAACGGATAAGAGAATCAATATGAAAATACTTTTGGTATTCTGCTTTGTAGTTCTGATTTCATCTGGCGCCTCTAGGGCGGAGACGGTTCTGTTGGATGAATCGTTCGATGGATTGTCTGGCAACCTTCAATCTGCCGTAACGGAATCCATTCCCGCTTCCACTTTGGGCTGGACGCATACGCCGCCTACCGGGTGGAAAATCGATAATTCCAAGATGGCCGCGCGCCAGGGAATGACCGAATGGCAGGGGTGGAGTTTCACCACGTTGGAATTTTGGATCGGAGCCGATGGCCAGGATCGGGGCCGATTCGACTTGAGCGACGGCGTGCTGGCCGTTGCCGATCCCGACGAGTGGGACGATCTCAATACGCCCAGCTCGTCCGGCCGGTTCGATAGTACGCTGATATCGCCGCCGGTTCCGGTGCGTGCTCAACAAGTTTTGTATTTGAGTTTCGATTCGCACTATCGCCAGGAAGCGCCGCAGGAAGCGCAGGTGCTGGTTTCGTTCGACGGACAACCGGATGTTACGCTGCTTCATTATTCGAGTAACTCGGCGTCGGACAACAAAGGCCAGGATGTCCAGAATAAAAGAGTCGTTCTTACGCTTCCCGTCCCCGAGAAAGACGGCAACGTGGTTCTGAAATGGCGTCTTTTCAATGCGGGGAACAATTGGTTTTGGGCGATCGATCATGTCAAGATATCCGATGAGAAACCGCTGGTTCCTCTGAATCCCGGCGAGGCTCCTGCGCCCGATCCCATTCTTGCCAAAGGGCCTTTCGTTCAGTTTCTGAGTACGCACTCGGTTCGAATCCTATGGGAGACCTTCAAGCCCGGTTCTTCGATCCTCGAATATGGGATATCCACGTTGGGTGGCCGGATAGAGGAGGCCACGCCAGTTACCCGGCATGAGGCAATCCTTACTGGATTGCAAGCGGAGATGGAATACGTATACGTGATTAAATCCCGGATCGAGGGAGTGGATTATTATGGGGGGACGTATACGTTCGATTCGATTTTTGACGATGGGCCGGGCGCGTTTCCGGCTATCGATTCTCCTTACCCAACCGATGCCTTGACGGCGTTTTATGAAACGGCGGCGGAGACGATTGTCCGAGAGACCGGAGCGGATAAGGGATTTTGCCTGGTTCTGGGATTCGAGCGGGGGCGGCTGGCATTCGAAATTGCCCGGCGGACGAATATGCGGATTGTGGGCATTGAAGACGATCCCGAAAAAATCGCCTACGCCCGTACTCGCCTGCGCTCGGCAGGGGTTTACGGCGATCGCATCTCCGTGCAACAGGGTACATTGACAGAACTTCCCTATGGAGATTATTTTGCCAATCTGATTGTCTCGGATCGGCTTTTGATGGCAGGAACGCCGGTGGGATCGGCCAGCGAAGTTCTGCGCGTTCTTCGTCCCTGTGGCGGTGCGCTCCTGCTCGGTCAGCCCGCGAACGCTCCGCAATCCCTGGATCGTGCGGCGTTGGAAAATTGGATGAAACCGGTTTTCGGCGGGGAAATGGAAAAGAAAGAAAGCGCCGGCGGTTTTTGGCTCCAGGCGCTCCGGGGCGCATTGCCGAATGCCGGAGAATGGACGCATCAATACGCGGAACCGGGCAATTCGGCCTGTAGTGGAGATGAAATCGTTCAAGCGCCCGTACGAGTATTGTGGTACGGGCGTCCCGGGCCGCGCTTGATCATCAACAGGCACAGCCGCCCGATGGCGCCGTTGTTTAAGAATGGACGAGTCTTTATCCCCGCCGACGACCGGATCATCGCGCTGGACGCATATAATGGGACTCGTTTATGGGATCTGGGCGTGCCCGGTTCGCGGCGCATGGGCGCGTTCAAGGGTTCCGCGCCCATGGTGGCCGCCGACGATTGCGTGTACATCGCCCAGGGACGCCAAAGCGTGGCCGTCGACATGGTGACCGGCCTTCCGGTTCACACCCTGGAGACACCTTCTCAGCCGGGCGAAGAGCCCCTCGATTGGGGGTATACCGCTTGTGTGGGCGATTGGATCGTAGGTTCCGCGCATCCCCAGGGAAGTCCTTTTTATGAATACTCGTATAACGGCAATTGCAACGAATTGGAGGAAGATGGCCGCGCCTGTATGATCAGCGACTTTCTTTTCTCATACAATCGACGTTCCGGCGAATTGCTATGGACATATCGCAATGGGGCGATTTTGGAAACCAGTATCGCTATTGGAGACGGGCGTATCTTTTTCGCCGAAAACCGGCGCTTGCCTCCACCCACAGGGGAATGGGAAAAAGAAGGACGGCGATGGGTGGGACATTTCACATCCGGCGTCCATACTTTCCTGGTGGCGATCGATCTGAAAACAGGCCAGAAAATATGGGAGAAACAGGTGCGTCTGCCCTATACGGAAATGATGTATGTAAGTTATTCCAGCGGTTCCCTGTTCACAGTGGGCAGTTATAACAAAGACGAGAACTGCCGGTATGCCGTGTACGCCTTTAACGCTGAAACAGGCCAGGACAAATGGAACGACGATTACGATTCGGGCAGCGATCCTAACGGTTCCCACGGCGAGCAATGGCAGCATCCGGTTATAATCAAAGGGAACATCTTCTCCCGCCCCTATTTCTATGATGTCGAAACGGGAACCCGGGAAAAATTCCTGTTGGGACTCGGCGGTAAATGCGGCACGTATTCCGCCACACCCAACTACCTGTTCGCACGCGACAGTAATCCCTGTTATTACGTGTATGGCAATCCTCGTCCGAAATCCAATCCGCTCAGCAATGTGACCCGCCCTGGGTGCTTCATTAATATTATCCCCGTGGGGGGATTGGTATTATTGCCGGAGTCCAGTTCCGGTTGTACCTGCGAGTATCCCATTCAAACCTCGATGGCCTTTATTGCGCGGTGAGTTTTAACGAATCGGAGTGAAATGAATCGTTTGTTTTTCCTGGAAAGAAACCACTGCAAAGGGATTGTTTTTTCGAGGGAACCACTTCACCCTGCTTTACGACCTAAAAAAGAAACGCCGTGACGTTTTGGGGCGGCGTTCGTTATGGATACCAAATCCAAGCATGGAAAGGAGAATGAGCATGAATAGAATACTGAGCCGTACCCTGCCGGTCTTGGCCGTCCTCGGCCTAATGATGGTGGGAAGTCCTATCTTTTCTCAGGCTAAAGAATATCCCCAGGAGGCTTATATCGGCGGTTTTCTGATTGGTCCCCAGGCGTATACTTTCAATCGTTTCACTTTCTTTGAAGCGATCGATAAAGCCCAACAGGCGGGAGCAAAGGTGATCGAAGCGTTCCCCGGCCAGAAACTCAGCCCGGACGATCCCCGTCCCTTTTCGCACGACGCCCCCAAGGAAGTGTGGGATAAAGCCCAGGCTAAATTGAAAGAGGCCGGCATCCTTTTGGTGAACTATGGCGTCGTCGGTTTGGGAAGTACGGAGGAATCCATCCGCAAGGTTTTCGATTTCGCCAAAACCCTGGATATCCCCTGCATCACCACCGAGCCGGGCGATGAAAAGGATTTCGATCTGATTGAAAAAATGGTGAAGGAATACGACATCAAGGTCGCGATTCACAATCATCCCAGACCCAGCAAGTATTGGGATCCCAAATACGTGTTGAAATGCATTCAGGGACGCGACGCCCGTATCGGCGCCTGCGCCGACACCGGCCATTGGATGCGTTCCGGCATTCAGCCTCTCGAAGCTCTCAAGATTCTCGAAGGCCGTATTGTCAGTTCGCACCTGAAGGATCTAAACGAATTCGGCAAGAACGATGCACACGACGTGCATTTTGGCGAAGGCTTAGGCAAGATCAAGGAAGTTCTGGACGAATACCGCCGCCAGGGCTTCCAAGGCAATATCTCCATCGAATACGAACACAATTGGGATAACAACGTCGACGACGTCGCCGCCTGTATCGAATTTGTCAAGAAATACGGAGAAGGCAAGTAAGGGATTCCTCTCTCGTTTGAGAATCCCGTATTGCGAAAACCATGCCGCGTGGGTGATTTCGGTCATCCACGCGGTTTTTCTGGATGCCTTTTTATCGATAAGGGTAAAGGCGCAGATGCCGAGTACAGAAAAAGACGC
>CAZFOX010000248.1:0-7079 GCA_964520565.1 uncultured bacterium
CAAGGCTCCGATAGGTGTCCTGAGAGACAAACTCGCAGAATCGCCTTGAAAGAATCTAACCGGCATCTGAGGAGATCGAGAAAAACACCAAGTCGATCATTGGGGGTAAAATGCAACTAAGTGGTTGTGGATATTGAGATTAGAATCCCCATACCAGGGGCGCAAGGAGCACCGTGGTAACGCCATAAACAATGTTGAGAGGAAGGCCGATCCGAAGATAATCGGAGAATCGGTAGCCGCCTGGCCCATATACCATCAGGTTAGTTTGATACCCGATGGGAGTCGCAAAACTGGCGGAAGCCGCCAGCATGATGGCGATGGCGAAGGGCATAATATCGACTCCCAAACCGCGGGCGGTCTCCAACGCGATCGGGAAAACAAGAACCGCTGCCGCATTATTGGTGATGATCTCGGTAAATACTGTTGTGACAAAGTAAACGATGGCCAGGCTGACCCAGGGATTGCCACCGCCGAGAGCGATCAGGTTCTCGGCGATAGTTTTCGCCAGCCCCGTAATCTCCAGCGCGTTGCCGATACCGAACGATGCGGCGATGACCAAAAGCACCTGCCAGTCCACACTCTTTCGAGCTGTATTGACGCTGCAACAACCGGTGATCAGCATCAGGCCAGCCGCCAACATAGCGGCCTTCAACATGCTGAGTATTTCCAACGCCGCCAGCGCGATCATTCCAATCAGAATCAGAACGGCGATCAGACCCCGTTCGTGTCGTACCGGTGTGGAATCCTCCACCTTGTTAATGAGGTAAAAGTCGCGCGAATGGCGCTGCCGTTCGAAAAAGGAAGGATGGGTTTCCAATAGAAGATTATCGCCAGGTTGAAGAATGATATCGCCGATTTTTTTCTGGATCCGCTCGCCGTTGCGCGCCACGGCGATTACCACTGCATTGTACCGGGTTCGAAAACGGCCATCGCGAATGGTTTTCCCGATAATACCGCAACTATTCGAGACGACCGCTTCGATCAGGCAACGGGTGGATCGGGGCGCATCGAGCTTAAAAACCTGGTCGGTCGCCGGTTTCAAACCCCGGATTTTCTGCAAGTCCACGACCGAATCAACAATCCCGCAAAAGACCAGCCGGTCTCCCGCCTGCATTCGTTCCTGGGGAGAAACGGCGGGCAATACGCTTCCGCTCCGGTCGATCTCCATTAAAAACATGCCGGGGAGATTCCGAAGCCGGGCTTCTTCGATGGTTTTACCGGCCAGAGGACTCTCCGGTTCAACGATCATTTCCACCGTGTATTCCCGCACGTTATCTTCCCCGCTTAAAACAGGCTGCCGATTGGGAAGCAGAGTCCGGCCGAATGTCAGGATGTATCCAAAGGCGATCAAACCGGCCGGCAAACCCACCCAGGTAATATCGAACATCCCCATCGTGCGCAGGCCGCTGTCGATGAGAAGACCGTAAACCACCAGATTGGTACTGGTTCCGATTAAGGTACACACACCGCCGAATATCGAAGCGTAACTGAGAGGGATCAGCAACTGGGAAACCGGCAGGCGGTATTGCTTGGCCCAATCCTTGACGGCGGGAATCATCATCGCCACCACTGGCGTATTATTCAAAAAGGAACTTAAAGCGATGACCGGTGTCATCAGCCTGAATTGCGCGTGCGCGATCGACAGGGGTTTTCCCAACAAGTGATTCGCAATCCAGCCCAGCCCCCCGGTATCGATCAAACCCGCCACCACCACATACAATACTCCCACCGTGATCATTCCCTGGTTGGACATGCCCATCAAAGCATCTTTCGGTGTAAGAACGTTACATAAGAGCAGGACGGTTACTCCGGCGATCAGGATCAAATCCGCCGATACGCGCGTTAAAACCAGCATGCCCAGAATGAAGAGTATCACACCGAGCGTCAACCAGGCGCCGAACTCCATGATACCATCCTTTACAGAAACCAACCGCATCCATGCCGATTGGCGGATTGAAGAAACAAAAAAAGAGATCCCGACTTGTAAACCGATTGAAAAGATAATGTACCCACATCAAACCGCTTAATCAATCATCGCGAGGGAAAGCGTTCAGAGCGTGCAGGACTCCCAGGATTGTATCGCGCTCCGAAACGGAAAGCTGCAGGCGGAAAATCAAATTTCGCAGCGTTTCGATTTGGCGTTCGCGGCGTCCGGTCTTGAAGAAATTCGTACGATCCAGCAGCCCGGTTAACGTATCGACAATCCGCTGTATGTCTTCCCGAACGGCGCGAGACTCAAACGCGGCAGGGGGCGCAGATGTTGGGCTTCTCCACCCGCGAAAGATTTCAAACAACACGAGTGTAACGGCCTGGGCGAGATTCAAACTCAATGTGGGATGATGCGTGGGAATGGAAACCAATACATCGCAATTCCGCTTGTCGGCATTGGAGAGCCCGAAATTCTCGGGCCCGAAAACCAGCGCCGTCCGAACCGTGTCCCCTTTGCATTCAAGATTGTCGATCCATTCGCCGAGATCGCACCGGGGGCGCTCAAAATCGTGTTCCCGGCGCGAGAATCCGGCGACTCGATGGCATTCCGCCACGGCGTCCTCCAGGCGATCCACGATCCGTGCCCGCGCCAACAGGCTTTTCGACCCACAGGCTGTCTTGCAAACCGGGCCATCCGGATTCCACTCGAAAGCGGGGGAGACCAGTGTCAACCGCTCGAATCCAAACGCCTGCATGGCGCGGGCGGTCATGCCGACGTTTTCGGGAACGGAAGGCCGGACAAGAATCAGATCGAAACAAGATTCGTGCATGAAAATTGAAATACGGCATATAGGATACGCTTCTGAATACCCTCGGAACCTTACCACGGCTCTCCGCGCCGGGGAAGCGAACGGCAAGGATATAATCGGGCCGCTCCTTGTCATTCCATTCCTTTTCCTCTGAAATGGATTACGATTTACCCCAAATTCGCTCCGGCATGGCAGTTCCCGGCACGAGTCGAAGATTATCCCGCATGCGAGGTATATGCGATGAAAAAATCCTTTATTTCTCTGGTATGGTGCGTAACGGTTCTTCTGGCTGGATCGCTCCCGGTTTCGGGTGCGGATTATACAGAAGTGAAACCCGGCGTGTTTTTCCGCGTATGCGCTTCAGGGTGCAATAACGGCTGGATTGTATTCAAGGATTACGTGCTGGCCGTCGATGGAAATTTTCCCGCCGCAGCCGAAGAAACCGTCCAAATGATTCGGCAATCCGCCGGCAAACCGATCCGTTTTCTGTTCGATACCCACAATCACGGCGATCACATCTTCGGTAACGCGGTCTTCGCCCGGGAAGGAGCGACGGTGGTCGCCACTCGCGGATTTTTTCAAAAAGGCCGGCAAGCCCTGCAAGCGGATTTTGACGAGTGGGTAAAGACTCAACCGGCCAAAGATATCCGGTGGGTCGAACCGTCGATATGGTTCGACGACCGGCTGGTGCTGGACGACGGCGAACGGCGCGTGGAACTTTTATCGTACGGCCACGGGCACAATCCCGGCGACGCGGTCGCCTATCTGCCCAGGGAAAAAATCCTCTTTACCGGCGATCTGTGCGTGAATGGGATATTCAATTACCTCGGCGATGCGAACCTGGAACGTTGGATAGAGATTCTTGAATCGCTGCAAGGGCTGGATGTGGAAACCGTTTGCCCCGGGCACGGCCCCGCGGCGGGCAAGGAACTCTTGCTAACCCAAAAGGATTATCTGATACAGCTCCGCGACCGGGTTCGAGACGGAATCGAGTCTGGCAAAACCGCTGAAACCATCGCCCAGGAAATCCAGATTCCTCTTTTTGAAAAATGGACGGGCGCCAAACCGCCCCAACACAACGTCCGCGACGCCTACCGGATTCTGACCGGGTTGTCGGTTTCCTGGGATCTCTTGTCGCTGGGATTGGCCGAAGGACCTTCGCCCACCCGCGATACTCCCGGCTGGACGCCGCCCCGGCGCATGCTAACCCGCGGACTCAACGAACGGCAACTGGCCGAACTCCATTCGATCGCTCCGGATATGGAATTCATCAACGTACGTGAGAGCGACGACGGCCTGCCCGGAATCGAGGAAGCCGACGCCATGATGGGGCCGATTTCTCCCACTCTATATAAAGCCGCCTCGAAACTGCGATGGGTACATTCGCGCACAGCGGGTATTGAAGATTATCTGTTTCCGGAATTCGTTGAAGGAACCGTGGTATTAACCAACGCGCAGGGGACTTACGGCCCGGCCATTGCCGACCAGGCGATCGCCTACATGCTGATGCTTTCGAAAAGCAGTCTCGAACGCCATGCCAACCAGATGAAAAACCTCTGGAAACGCGATACCCAACACAACCTGCAGGATCTGGAAGGGAAAACCGTTTTGATCCTCGGATTGGGCGGAATCGGCAGACAGATCGCCAAACGAGCGGCCGGATTCGGCATGATCGTGCGGGCAATCGACCCCCAGGCCATGGAAAAACCGCAATACGTCCAGGCCATCGTTCCTCCCGGCGAATTGCAGAACGAACTGCCTCGCGCCGATTTTGTGGCTTCCACCGTTCCCTTAACGCCCCATACCAACCGTTATTTCGATCGATCCTGTTTCACCCGCATGAAACCCAGCGCCTATTTCATTAATGTGGGGCGGGGACAAACCGTTAATCAGGACGACCTGATTCAGGCGTTGCAGAACAAGACAATCGCCGGTGCGGCGCTCGATGTATTCGATCCCGAACCTCTCCCGCCCGATAGTCCCCTATGGAAAATGGAGAATGTGGTTATTACTCCTCACGTGTCGGGGCATTCGGAGGCGAGCTGGGATCGTTCCTGGCTGCTATTGCGCGAGAACGTGCGCCGCTTTGCCAATGGTCTCCCCCTGCTGAACGTGGTCAATAAGAAAGTGGGGTATTAGATAAGACGAAACTGTAATCAGTCATCCACATCAATTCGATCCACAAGAATTCACGGATCGATCTAAGCGACTGGTACAAGATATAATGTGAGTTACGTTTTCAAGACACTTTTTGCCGGATTATCAGATAATAGGGATCGAATTCGGGAATGAAACTTATTCCGGCCTGGTCTTGGAAGAAGGAGGCTTCCCCGAATCCTTGAAACGAGCCATCCGTTTGGTTTTGGGAAGATCGGCTGGTTTGGGAAAGAGAGTTGGTTCCGGCTGGAGATAGGGATTCTCGTTTTCCATATCGGAAACAGTAACTTGCATTTCGGAAATGGATGTCCAAATCTGTTGAACCCGTTTTCGGCGCTCGGCCAGGCGGTGCCGAATCGTTTCAACGGTTGCCAACAAGGCGTTCTTCGTTTCCAATAGAATCGTTTCGTTAAGATAATACGAATCGTTCACGTCGAATTTTTTCTTGCCAGTCCCCGTATTTATATTCTCCCATTGACTGCGGGTTTCATCGATCGAAAAGGCTCCAACGGAATAAATTTCTTCTTCATGTTGTGTGGCGTATTGTTGATTTGCCTTTCGAAGAAACAGATCGCTTAATTTGATCTCCTGATTGAAAACGGAAAGCAGTGTTTTCAACTGCTCGATCATCAACAGCAAATAATCGATTACCAGAGGGCGCACCTTCCGTGGATTAATCCGCCTTTCGGTCTCATCCAACGCAGCCAGTTTACGGGATGCCTCATGCAATTGAACCGTTTTAGCGGCGCAGATTCCCTCCATGCGTTGGATCACATTCAGTTTTTGATAACGTTGCATATCGTTGAAATAATTGAAATTCGTGGAATGGAGGCAATCGACCATCTGTTTGCAGAAATGAGTGGATTGGACGCATTCCTGCCATCGTTCGTCGTGGTGAACGGCCAGTTCCGCAAACATTCGGTTGGCTTGAAGCAAGATCGTTCCGGATTGTTTTCTCAATTCCACATCGGCCAGCACTTCCGATATCTGAGTAAAAACCAGCTTCCCTTCCTTACACGCCAAAACGACATCCTGCTCCCGGACACCGGGATGTTTGCGAAGGTACTCTTGAACGAGTGCCTTGCGGATTTCTTCTTGCGCGTAATTAATACCCGTTTTTTTCATCGCACGATCCTGCAAGAAAATGAGCGGTTATTTAGTTGGCGGCAATGTTGTTTTTGCTCTGGTGTATAACGATTTATTACATCAGACTGGCATGGATTAGATCAATTTGAGGTCTGTTTCTTAAATGTTGTTACAATTCTGATAAAATCTCGCAGTTGGTTTCCTTTTGATTCGAGTTCAAATCCATCTGCCTGGATATTACGCAATCTTCACGCCAATGATTCAAAAAGGGGAGTATTGATTGATAGACAATCTCAGAGAGGGATCTTTAAGGAACGAGAGAAAGTTATTTGGCGAGATTGAATCGGCCCAGAAACCGAACCATCCGTCGGAGGGGAGAGGAATTGCCGGAAACATTGAGTTCCGATAATTTTCCGGAGTTTTCCAATTCTTGAAGTTCTCGCAAACTGTCTACCGTCGTTTGCACGGAAGATATCGCAGTCCAAATCTCCTGGATTTGCTTCCGCCGCCGGGCCAGATTTTTCTTCAAATCCATCACCGCCTGCCCCAGCGATTCCTTGGAAGATATCAGGATATTTTCATTGCAATCGAAGGCACTTTGAATCGATAATCGTTTCTCGCCTTTCAAGGCTTTTAATACATTGGATATGTCTTCCAACCGAAAAGCCGCCGCATTCTTAACGACTTTTGTTAATTTCACGCCGATAAAATCCTCGGTTTTTTCGGAGAAAAGATCTCCCAATTCCACTTCCCGGCTCAACACCGAATGCAATACGTGCAACTGATCGATGACGTGATTGAGATACGTCAAAACCAGACTTCTTGTCCGGGATGATACCTGCACCAGTCCTTCGCTTTTGGCGGTTTTCATTTCTTTGGCGGTTTCATGAAGCCGAACGGTGATCCGGGCGCAAAGCCGCTCCTGGCTTTTTACAAATTTTTCCTGAAGGGCCCGTTCCTCGTCATCGATACAGGCAAATAAAGAAGAATGAAGGCAATCGACCATCTGGATACAATGTTGAACCGATTCCACGCAATCCTGCCATCGTTCGTCCTGATGAATCGACAGTTCGGAAAACATCGCGTTGGCTTGTTTGA
>CAZFOX010000249.1:0-7072 GCA_964520565.1 uncultured bacterium
TGTGAGAAGCGCAGGAAATAAATGACCGATCTTTAAAGTGGGTGAATGCGAGTCGAACAGAATGGACTAACAATGGCATCGGATAAGGGAAAAAACAGTTTGAAGGAATTCTTAAATTATCTTAGCCAATCTCTGGTCAAATATCCCGACGATGTGGAGATTTCCGAAAAGAAATTGGACGATGGCACTTTCGAGTTTACGCTTCACGTCAATCAGGAAGATATGGGCCGTGTAATTGGCCGGAACGGAAAAACCGCCCGCGCGCTGCGTCTTTTAGTGGCCGCCAAAGGATCCCTGGAGAATAAAAAGACTTCGGTGGAGATTGCCGAGGATTGATACCGTTCGCGGTTTGGATTGATTGTGTCTCGAACCGCTTCCGAGAGAACGCATGGGACTCCGAAAACGCCGGTCGGCCATAAAAATGGATCGAGTCTATTTGGGACAGATCCTCAAACCGCATGGACTCCAAGGAGAGGTGAAATTTTCTCCTTTTGGATGCGATCCTTGGATTTTAGAGACTCTGGGACGAATCGAACTGGAGTCGCCGGACCGAAGTGTGGAAGTAGAGTACGTGCGCGGCACGGAGAAGGCCCCCATTGTCAAGTTCAAAACCATTGAGGATCGAAACGCTTCGGAAACTTTGAACGGGGCGATGGTCTGGATATCCGAATCGAATCTTCCCGAACTGGAAGAGAATGAGTTCTATGAGTCGGATATTCTATTTGCCCGGGTTGTAACTGTATCCAGAGAGGAATTGGGGTCTGTGCAGGACATTATTGAAACCGGGGAATGCGACGTGCTGGTGGTACGAAACCGCGATGGTAAGGAATGGCTGTTGCCAGTGAATCGAGCCGTGATCAAGGAAATACGGAAAAGCGAGAGTATGCTGGTAGTCGAACTCCCGGTATATGCGGAACCGGATGATGCGGATTGATATCCTGACGACTTTTGTGGAAATGTTCAATGGCCCGTTCGACGAAAGCATTATCAAGCGGGCGCAGGAATCGGGAAAAGTCGAGATTCACGTTCACAATCTGCGCGATTGGACATACGACCGCCATCATAAAACCGACGACGAACAATTCGGGGGCGGGGATGGCATGGTCATGCTGGCGGCTCCATTGATCGAGGCCGTACGCGATTTACAGAGCCGTACCGAGTGCGATAGCCGTCTGATTCTGACCACACCACAAGGCCGATTGTACGATCAATCAATCGCGGAGGAGTTATCGAGAGAAGAGCACATTATTCTTCTCTGCGGTCATTATAAGGGTGTGGACGAACGAGTCGTCGATCTTCTTCAGCCGGATGAGATTTCCATCGGCGATTATGTGTTGACCGGAGGGGAATTACCAGCCATGGTCATCGCCGATTCTGTGGTGCGTTTGATTCCCGGCGTTGTGAATTCGATGGGCTCGGTGGAAGAAGATTCTTTTACCCGGGGGCTGTTGGATTGTCCCCGTTATACGCGGCCTCGCGAAATCATGGGATTAGAAGCGCCGGAAGTGCTTCTATCGGGCAATCATGCAGCGATCAAACGCTGGCGATTGCAACAGGCTCTCGAACGAACGGCCTTACGCCGTCCGGACTTATACCGTCAGTATCAGAAAAAACACGGCCTGGCGGAATCGGGAGGCGAGACGGAATGAAAGCGCCTCTCTACGTAGCGTTATTGCATTATCCGGTTTATAAAAAGACGAGAGAAGTGATCACAACGTCCATCACGCCGATGGATATCCACGATATCGCTCGATCCTGTCTGACGTTCGGCGTGCGGAAATACTTTGTGGTTAACCATCTACCGACCATGCAGTATCTGGCGCAGCGTATCACGGAGTTCTGGGCCAGCGATTATGGCGCGAATTATAACCGCACCCGGACAGACGCCATGTCCATTGTGCGAAGCATCGATCATCTAGAAGGGTGTATAGAGGAAATCGAAGCGGCTCACGGGGAACGCCCGTTGTTGGTAGGAACCTCAGCGCGGTCTGGCCCCGATCGAATCGGTTTTCCCGATCTGGCGGTACGATTGCAAATCGAAACCCGTCCTTATCTGATACTCCTGGGATCGGGATGGGGATTGATCGATGAGTTTTTAAGCCGTTGCGATCTGCTTCTCGAGCCGATCCAGGGCTTAGGAGAATACAACCATCTTTCGGTACGAAGCGCGGCAGCGATCCTGCTCGACCGGCTTTGCAGAAATGATAAATAAGGATACAATAAAAACCTTGTGCGCTCATTGGAGCAATAGAGGAGGCATATTACCATGGAACATCCGGGTTTGACCGCATTCGAACAAGATCAGTTGCGGAAAAGTTATCCGCACTTTCTCCCGGGCGACACCGTCCGCGTGAATACCCGTGTTATCGAGGGTGAGAAAGAGCGCATTCAGGCGTTTGAGGGGGTCGTGATTGCCCGTCGCGGCGGTGGACTCAGCGAAACGTTCACGGTGCGTAAGATTTCCTATGGAGTCGGCGTGGAGCGAACCTTCCCTTTACATTCCCCGAAGATTGAATCGGTGAAGGTAGTTCGCCGTGGCCGTGTGCGCCGCGCCAAGCTGTACTATCTCCGCGAACGGATTGGAAAAGCCACCCGCATTCGCGCACGGCGGAAATTGTTGAAAGACTTCCATATGATGGATGTCGTTCAAGACGGCGTGGGATTGTCCGCGGAACAAAACGTTCAAGAAAACGCCTGATTTTTTTTAGGCGAACTTATCGGAATCGATTATTTTGTTGTTTTAAAAACCGGTCGGAAGGCGCGGCGATCCGCGCCTTCTGTTATTTTAAACCTTATTTTTCTGCTTTGCCATGTAATTCGGGCGCTTGGTTATCGAGAAATTGAAAAGAGTGTACTTTTCGTATCATGATTGAGACGTTTTCATTCCGATAATTTCTGTTCCAATCAGTCTTGGCATAACAACCAGGGTAATCATGTGAATGATGCAGGATTATAGGTGCTGTTTACCTCTCTCTTTTGCTAATCATTTAGCAATAATAAGTTTATAAAATAGTGAATGAGTTCAATATGAGTCTATGGGATTTTTTGAAAATACGAAAATTGAAGAAAAAGTTGTGCTTGTTTGAATGGATAGCAAAAATTTAAGAGAAAGTTTAAAGTTGATCATTCTCTTGCAAGGAGTCTACGAATGAAGAAGATTATCTGTGTTGTGTTATTCATCGGCATCGCTCTAACTGCCTGGCAGGCGGAAACGCCGGTCTTGCCTAAAAATGTGATTATCATGATTGGGGATGGAATGGGTTTCAACCAGGTGGAAGCGGGAAGTCTGTTCCGGTATGGCCGACCCAAAGGTCAAATCTATTGGACCTTTACTCAATTGGCCGCCAGCACGTATTCGTTAAACACGACTGGTAGTTACAATCCAGCGATTGCATATACCGACTTCAATTATTTTGCCAAGAATCCAACCGATTCGGCGGCGGCTGCCACGGCTCTGTCTACAGGTCAAAAGACGAAAAACAAAATGTTAGGATTAGGAGCGGATGGGCAATCCCTGCAACATTTAATGGAAGACGCTGAAATAATGGGGAAAGCCACAGGTGTGTTATCCACGGTATTCTTTGCCCATGCCACGCCGGCGGGATTTATCGTACACGCCGCTTCACGAGACGATTACAAAGAGATCGCCCGGCAAATGTTGTGGGAAAGCGCCGCCGATGTGATTATTGCATGCGGGCATCCCTGGTACGACGAGGATGGAGACCAGGTCGGAGGTATCGAACCGGAACCGTTTCAGACGACTTTAAAATACGACCGGGTTGGTGGAGAAGAGAGTTGGAAGAAAGTATTGAAGGGCGAGCCGGGTGCGGATGCGGATGGTGATGGAAAAGGCGATTCCTGGACCTTGGTCGACACCCGAAAGGGAATCCGCCAACTGGCATCGAGCGACACGGTACCCAAGCGGCTTCTCGGCGTTCTTCCTGTCTACGGGACTCTACAATTTGAGCGGTCTGGTAATCCTTATGCTCCTCCCTATCAAGAAAAACAGATAGCTACCTCTCCAACCATGACGGAACTCGTCGCCGCCGCTCTGAACGTGCTACGCCGGGATGAGGAGGGATTTGTGTTAATGGCGGAAGGTGGAGCGATCGATTGGGCCTGTCACGAAAATATGTCCGGACGTTTGATCGAGGAACAGATCGATTTCGATCGCGCCGTCGAATTCGTGGTCGATTGGGTAGAAAAATATAGCAACTGGGATGAAACGTTGTTGATTGTTACCGCCGACCATGAATGCGGTTATCTAACCGGGCCGGGATCGGATCCAACCTGGAGGTCATTGATTAACAATGGAGCCGGAACGTTGCCCGGCATGGAGTGGCATGCAGGCGACCATACGAATCAGTTGGTTCCTTTCTTTGTTAAAGGCGTGGGAGAGAATGAATATTATCAAAAAGCGCGAAACAACGATCCCCAGAAAGGACTTTTTCTCGACAATACCGACATTCCGAATACGGTTCGGGAATTGTGGAAGAAGAACCAGCCCGAACCGTTGAAATTTGTAGTTAAACCCTATGTGCAAATGGCTACGACACAGAGCATCCGCGTGTTATGGGAAACTTCCATACCCGTTCGTTCTACTGTCCTGTTTGGAGAGGCGCAGTTCGATTCCGAAGAAGCCAAACTGACCCAGCGAATGGAAAACGCAGATTTTCGGACCATGCATGAGTTCGAACTGAGCGGATTGTCGCCCGAAACGGATTATTTTTACCGGACGGTCTCGATCGATGAAAAGGGGAAGAAGATCGAAAGCGATATTTACAGTTTCAAAACGGCGGTTCGAGAAGATTCTGCTTATGCTTTTACGGTATTCAGCGATACGCAGACCAATCCTCCGGTTTGGGGCGCAATTGCCGAAAGTGCCTGGCGCGAACGACCCAACTTTGCGCTTCATGCCGGAGATATTGTCGGTTCTGGCGATAACAAACAGCAATGGGTGAATGATTTTCTCCAGCCTGGACATGTTTTTATGAGCCGCATTCCGATTTATGCCATTCTGGGCAATCACGATAAGAATCACGCCTTCTATTATCAATACATCGCCAATCCTGAACCGGAGTATTACTATACTTTTCAATATGGAAATGCTCAGTTTTTCCTATTGGATAGTAATCGGGACTTGATGCCAGGAAGCGAGATATACAACTGGCTCGATGGAGAACTGGGAAAGTCGGAATCATTTTGGAAATTTGTTGTTCACCATCATCCTCCTTATAGTTCGGATGAAAACGATTATGGCGATACCTATAAGGAAAAATCCCGGCTGGGAGATCGTCGCTTTCAACCTCTGATTTCGTTATATGAAAAACACGGCGTCGATATGGTGTTTTACGGTCATATCCACGATTACGAGCGGACATGGCCTGTCCGGGAAAATCGCGTCGATCCCCAAGATGGAGTCATTTATATCCAGACGGGGGGATGCGGTGGATCGCTAGAGAATTACGCGCCCAGCCGTTCCTGGTTCACCGCCAAGGTGAAGCGGGATCATCACTTTTGTCTGGCTGCGATTCATGGTAAACGCCTTGAATTCCAGGCCATCGATTTGAATGGAAACGTGTTCGACGATTTCATGTTGGATAAGCGGTAAGGTAGTGCTTTTTATCCGATGATTACCCAAACAGGGCCGATTGATTCGGCCCTGTTTGTTTGGGGATATACATTATTTAGGAAGAATACTTTCGACGATTTGTTGCAATGACTCAAGAGTAAATGGTTTAGGAAGAATGCCTTGTGCTCGATGATGCCGAACGTCGTCTTCGGTGATGGTCTGACTGAGACCGCTGGAAATCAGGACAGGAACTTCGGAAATCTGACGAATGCGCCGAAGGCAGGTAAAACCATCCAGTTCCGGCATGCTGATATCGAGAATGACCAGATCGATCGTGTCTTTGTTTTCTTCAAATCGTTGCAATGCTTCGCGTCCATTGGCGGCAGGGATGACCAGAAATTGTAAATAGCCGAGCATCGCTTGCGCCACATCTAAAATCATGGCTTCGTCATCAGCAAAGAGAATAGTTCTTTGGATCATTGGACCAAGAGAAATCAATATTTATCGCAAGGATCAAGTCATCGAGAATGGCTTCGCTACCCGATTAACGTTAATTAAATAATTTACTCAGGAGGATGATTCCTGTATAGAGCAGAAATCCATTTTAACAAAAAATTGCTAAAAAAATACATAATCGCTAATAAATTTTACATTTTACTTGAAATTGTTTGATTTATTCCAATTGTGCATCGTCGAATATTGCACCACTGATTCAATATAAATGTTTTTATTTATATTGATGATTTATGAGGGTATCAAATGGAGAAATGGGCTTTTTCTCATCCTTTGGGATTGCCTTCCGATCGAAGTGCTGTCAGGATAATAGATTCTTTCAAGGCGTTTCTGCGAGGTTATCTCTCAGACTACTTTGGGAGCCTTGAAAGAATTTACTGATACCCGAATTTCAAATTTCTTTGGCTAGGATTTCAAACGGTTCTCCATCGGTTAAATCATCCAACTTATCGCCCCGATCCAGTGGATGGAGTGGTTCGGTTGTTGATTTTGTTTCCAGTGGTACGGTACAACCATAACACCCAATGTATCCTGAACCGAAATGGGTAGGGAGGTTATTCGTGAAGCAGCCCGCCGTTGTTCAATACGCTCTAAAGGAACGGTCTGTCGAACTGCGCGAAGCGCCTGTACCCAGCCCTTCGCCGAAAAGCGTCATTGTGAAAATAGCGGCAGCTGGCATCTGTGGAACCGACGTCCATCAGTATTTAAATGAACATTCCTGGCCCGTTAACGTTCCAATCATCATGGGGCATGAGTTTAGCGGAATCATTCAGGAAATGGGTTCGGAAGTTAGAAATTTCGCTCCCGGTGACCGGGTTGTATGCGAAACCTCGGCAGTGATTTGTGGGGATTGTGAATATTGCCGGGTGGGTCATTATCAATTTTGCGCGCACCGCAAGAGTTTTGGACAGCTGCTGGATGGGGGATTTACGAAGTATGTGGAGGTGCCCGTTCATTGCCTGCATCGTGTGCCAAAGCATCTGCCGC
>CAZFOX010000250.1:0-7056 GCA_964520565.1 uncultured bacterium
ATGGGTGAAATATTTCACTAAATAAAGCCGGTTTCCGGCCTGCGGGTCGTGTACGTAATCGACGACATCCATGAACGTTTTAATAATCTGCAGACCGTATCCCCGGTTCCGGGTGCGATCGGTGAAATCGTGCAGGGGAGTCGCTTTATAAAAAGCCTGGGTGAAATCCTGCCCGCTATCCTGGATGACGATATGGATGGCGCTGGATTCCATCTTCAACTCGATTCGGACGCATGAATCCGCCGAATCCCCTTCGCGGTGCCGAATTCCTTCGATGGAATTCGCGCACGCTTCATCAACGCACATTTCCAATTGCAGGGCTTCTTCGCTGGAAAGTTTCAAGTCGCGGGCCAGAGAGGCGATAAAATGCCGGAGTATCGCCAGATTGCGGGCGTTCGGAGCAATCTCAATGACAATATCTGGATGCGAAGCGCCGGCGCGCGACATATCCATAAACCTTTCCCAACCATTTCGCAACGAGCCGGATATCCATTCCGGCTGAAATTTCCCCACCGATTAATAGTCGTCTTCCGGGCGGGTTAATTCGTGCGGGGATCTGCGTTCGTCGCTTTCCTTGATGAACGCAAGTTTTGCTTCCTCACAATCGGGATAAATACGGATAAGCCGGGAGAAACCCAGCATGTCGAATAAATTCCGTACCTTGGGAGACATGTTGGCCAGTTTTAGATCGCCGTGGTTCCGCCGGACTTCTTTTAACATGCTCATCAAGACGCCCAGACCGGCGCTACTGATGTAATTCAACTGGCCAAATTCGACTACGATGTTGTACTTATTGGCATCGATCAGGCTCTGCATATGATCCTGCAGCTGATCGAAAGTGCTGGAATCGAGATAGCCTTCCACTTTGACGACCTGTACGGCCATCTCGTCCACTTTTTCTTCTGTTGTGTTGTAATCAAATTTCTTCAAGATGCGGTCCTCCTTCCCGCCCTGGAAGGGTATTTGCTGCAGCTTGAACGTATACCATCAGTGTACGCACAATTGCATGGGATGCAATGCTACCTTGCCGCTTCTCCATGTTGAATTATACTCGATCGCGCTCCTCCATTCAGTTATTTTTTTTCTTTTCGGAGAAATTCGGATAACCGCAAATATCCACCCGCCAGTTTCTCAACCGGCCAATTCCAACTTCTGTCATTGAAAATCCTTCCCATAGATCGTTCCGGGCCGGGTGGCGTTCGACGTCCCGTCGCAAATTGCATAAACGAAGCCTTCCTGCAAGGCCGCTCCACCAACGGATCCATCCCGGTGAAGCGCAATGAAGGCCAGTTGAAAATCAACGGGTCTTTGCGAACGCGCCACGACTCTCCGCAGTAATTCTTCGCAGGCGTTCTGGGGAGAAAGACCGTTCCGCATCAATTCGACTATGGCGAACGCGCCGCATACTTCGATAGCTCGCTCGCCCACGCCGGTTCCCGTTGCGCCGCCCACCCGGCCATCCATGTAAAGCCCCGAACCGATGATCGGCGAATCGCCCACCCGGCCTGCCCATTTCATGGCCAAGCCGCTGGTCGTGCAGGCCACGGCCATTTCGCCGGTTCGATCGCAGGCCAGAACCCCGATGGTATCGTGGCTTTCTTCGCTGGAACGTTTTGCGATCTGTTCCGCATACCACGCCGTGCTTTTCGGGGTGTTCAGGTTTTCAAGTTTGAAACCTTCCTTCACAGCGAATTTTTGCGCCCCATCGCCAACCAGAAAGATATGTTTGTTCTTTTCCAGCACTCGGCGAGCCACTGCGCAGGGATTCCGGATTCCCTCCAGAGCCGCCACGGCTCCCATGCGGCCGGTTTTCCCATCGATAATCGCCGCATCCAGCTGAACGACGCCGTCTTCGTTGGGAAAACCGCCATAGCCAACGCTTGTTATCTCGGGATCGTTCTCTGTGACAGTTGCGGCGGCTTCCACCGCATCCAGGGCTGTACCGCCTTGCTCGAGAATCTTCCAACCGGCCTGGTTGGCTTTGATCCCAAAATCCCAGGTTGATAAAATCACCGTTTTTCCCATCTTCCTGTCCATTTCTTCAAAGAAGAATCTCATTTAGTATGTCAATGCGCTTTATTCTAACAAAGGGACGGGGGATTCATACTCCTCAAAAGCAAAAAAGAGTCTTTATTGGATTGCTTCCGATCCAACCTCATGGCAAGATACATCATATTGTTGTTCGAATATCGATTCAGGTTGGCATCATGACGCCGATTTTGCGTTTCCTGGCACAACTCATACTGCTCTACGAATATATCGTAGTGATTCGGATTATTATATCCTGGTTTTCCATGGATGTGTCCAATCCAATTCTTCAATGGATCGCCCGGATTACCGATCCCTTGCTGGATGCCATGCGCCGCTCGTTTCCTTTCCTGGTCGGAGGAGGGCTCGATTTCAGCCCGATCCTGCTTTTTTTCCTGTTGGAAGCCACGCGGCGAGTACTTTTCCAGATCGTAAATTTATTGAGTTGATAACCGCTTTGCATTGATGAGCGATGTCCGTAATTTGTTCGAACCCCATGTCATATAAATCGCACAAACAGGAGAATCCAATCGTGAAACCGTTCATTCCCGTCATTATTCTCGCTCTCGTATTTTCTGTCTTCATGGTTTATGCCGATGAATCCTCTTCGCCTTCTTCTCTTCGCGTCATGACGTATAACATCCGATACAACAATCCCGACGACGGCATCAATGCATGGCCTAACCGCAAGGATCGTGTGGCGGAAATGGTTCGCGATAAATACCAGCCCGACCTGCTCGGCGTCCAGGAAGCTCTGATTGACCAGGTGCGTGATTTGGAAGAACGCCTTCCCGAGTATACACGCATCGGCGTGGGACGCGACGACGGTTGGGAAAAGGGCGAACATATGGCGATCTTTTTCCGCAAAGATCGCTTCGAACTGATTCGTACGAATACTTTTTGGCTTTCCGAAACGCCGGAAATACCCGGCATCATGTCCTGGAATACTACCAATAACCGGGTTGTTACCTGGGCGAGGTTCAAAGACCGGAAAACCGGCCGGGAATTTTTCCACTTCAACACGCATTTCGATCATCGCAGCCAACTGGCGCGCGTCGAAAGCGCCAAACTGATCTGGCAACGAATCCAATTGATCGGTGGAGATTTGCCCACTGTATTAACCGGCGATTTTAATCTGACGGAGACCAACGAAGTCTATGCCATGCTGACCGGCAAGCAGGCGATGGGAGATAGCACTTCCGATCTCAAAGACGCCCGTTATCTCTCCAGGACGCCGCATCAAGGCCCGACCAGCACCTTTACGCGGAATGAATGGACGGAAACCGGGGAACCGGAAAGCAAGATCGACTTTATCTTCGTCCGCAATGGATTCTCGGTGCTTCGCCATCAGGTTCCCAACGATCGATACGATGGGCGTTTTCCGTCCGACCATCTGCCGGTCGTGGCGGATTTAGCCTTTCCAGACACGAACTGAACACACTGGGTTATACCGAGACTCTCCGGATTGTCTACCGGTACTCTCTATGGAAAAGGAGCGTCGTACGTACACCCGATGAGGCAGTTTTAGGAAGAAGCCTTGGGAGGCGCTTTGACTTCTCGAGTGAATTCGTCGTGAAAGGTACGCGCGGTTTTTTCATCCTGGCCGAAGATGGCAAATTCGGAAAGAACGATCACTTCCGGCTGAACGTCCAGAGTCCCTACAAAAAAACCGCCCTTGTTGATTTCCAGGCGTTTACGGGCGATCAACGAGAGATTGGCGCTTCCCTCAATGGCGATATTGAAGGTATCCACATTCCCTTCCAGCCGTCCGGAATCCAGTATCCGGATCAGACTGTTCGATTGGATAGAACCCTTCAGAAGGCCGCCCACTTCGATTCCGTGTTTGAGAGCCAGCTGGCCTTCCATCACCATATCCGGGGCGATATACGATCGCACCTGATTCGGCTCGTCCTCGAGCGCCTCTTCCTCGCTAGACTCCAGATCGTCTTCGGTAAAGATAAAATCAGCCATTTGATTTCCAGTACAAAGAGAGATATGTTGGATGTATGATCTCTAAAAAACGGATGGAAGTCAATAGAGCGGTTCCCAAAAGCATTTGCATTCAATAACACACTCCGTCTTCGAACAAGCGGATCGAAGCCGGATCAAACCGGAAGGATCGCGGATCGAGCGCCCCAGCCGGGCCTCCGCAAATAACATGATGGATACTCAATCCCATACGGCAACTCTGTTGATCGTGGATGACGAAGAAGAGATTCATTATTCGCTCAAACGCTATATCACGTCCAACCTCGATTGCACGATTCTGAAAGCCGTCTCCGGCGAAGAGGCTCTTGCCCTTTTGGAACGCGAAACGCCCGACCTGATCATCATGGATATCAAAATGGGCGGGATGGATGGATTGGCTACTCTGAAAGAGATCAACCGGCGGTCGGTGAAAATCCCGGTGATTATCATGACCGCCTACTCGACAACCAACTCGGCCATCGAAGCCACACGCCTGGGGGCTTTCGATTATGTCCTGAAACCCTTCGATCCTCCCCGCATGATGGCCATCATTCAAAACGCGCTCTCCACCCGCCGCCTGATGCAAAAATCGGTGATCTGGGGAGTCAGCGAGGATCAATGGGGGAAGGGCGATGTCCTGATCGGCTCGTCCAACGCCATGCAGGAAGTCTATAAGTTCATCGGACGAGTTGCGGACAGCAACGCGCTGGTTCTGATTTCCGGCGAGAGTGGAACCGGCAAGGAACTGGTCGCACGCGCCATTTATAGCCACAGCCCCCGAAACCAGAATATCTTTTTACCGGTCAACTGCGCCGCCATTCCCGAAAATCTCCTGGAGAGCGAATTGTTCGGCCATGAAAAAGGCGCTTTCACCGGCGCACACGAACGGCGCATCGGAAAATTCGAGCAGGCCCATCAAGGCACGATTTTTCTGGACGAAATCGGGGAAATGAGTCTTCTGACCCAAGGGAAGTTACTGCGGGTTCTTCAGGATAAAACCTTTCAGCGGGTGGGCGGAAAAGAATTTATTTCCTCGGATGCACGGATTATCGCCGCCACCAACCGGAATCTGGCCGAACGGGTAAAAACCAATCAATTCCGTGAAGATTTATATTATCGCCTCCAGGTCATGACCATTCACCTGCCTCCGTTGCGCGAGCGGCGCGACGATATTCCACGGCTGGCTCGTTATTTCGCCTGGCGGGAGGGGTTTCGTTCGCTCTCTCTTTCCAAAGAAGCGGAAGAATATTTATTGACTCACAATTGGCCAGGCAATATCCGGGAACTGGAAAACGCTATTCAGAGGGCGTTGATCCTTTCGCGGGGAAATGTGATCACTGTCGATCAATTACGCATCGGCGCGCCTGCCGCCGAGCCGGAACCGGCTTCCCCCATCCCAGAAACATCGCAGGCCGCCGGGGTGGATATGGAACGAGCGTTGGATCTGCTCTGGGAGCGAATCCTTCAGCAACAGGAAAATCGCCCCATTAAACTATTTCAATGGCTGGAAGTTGAACTCGCCCGGCGGGCCATGAATCATACCGGTGGAAACCAGGTTAAGGCCGCCATACTGTTAGGAATCTCGCGGAATACACTCCGGCAACGGTTAGGATTGTAAGCGGCATGGCAAATCCTTTTCGTTTCTCCCGTCTCTTGGAAACGGCGGGCCGTTTTTCTCCGGCCACCATTATTGCATTTCTCATCCACCTGCCCAATTTCATCCGGCTTTTCTCCCGGCTTCTAGGCGATTCCCGCGTTCCTTATCATCTCAAATTCTTCTGCTATTTTGCTTTGGGTTACCTGATTTTCCCCATCGATCTTCTCAAGGATCTACCCTTTTTTCAGATCGGATACCTCGACGATATCCTGCTCTTGATCTTCGCCTTCCGGAAACTGGTTAAGGATTCGCCTCCTGAAATTGTCCGCGAACATGTGGAAGCGATCGGCCGGGGAGAATAACAGGGAAAACATAAAGGGATATCCAGGGAACATTTGTATCATATTTGGGAAAATGGCTTATGAGTGATAACGCCTACTCGCAACTACCCTATCGGACGCCGGGTTGCGTATTACCCTCGCCGCTTGCGTTGCGGGGTGGATGTTACCTGCTCTACGGTATTGAAAATCGTTCGCCCCAATTCCACTGCCTGGATATCGGTTGCGGAACGGGCGGTTCTCTTCTTCGCCTGGCGCAGGATTTTCCCGGACAAGTTTTCACCGGGATCGATCTTTCCGAAGAACAAATCCGCATCGCCCATCGGGACGCGCAAGAAAAAGGATTGAAAAACGCCCTATTTCGGTGCGAGAATTTCCTCGATTTACCCACCGATACCCAATTCGACGTGGTCTATTGTTACGGCGTTCTGAGTTACTGTCCGCCCCCGTTGTGGAAACTGTTACTCCAGAAAATTCGGGATGTGCTTACACCCGACGGCGTCGCCCTGGTCAGTTATAACGTTTATCCCGGATGGCACTCCAAGGGAATGCTGCGCGATGTAATGATGACGGAATGTAACCGTGCGTTGCCTCCCTCCTCCCAGGTAATATCCGCCAAATCGTTTACGAAATATTTCATTCAGGGACTGCCGCCCAATTCCATCAATCGGCATCTGATCCAGCAACTTTATCAGGATATCGATGGTCTGGACGATACCTATCTATTCCATGAATATCTGGAAGAAGAAAACCATGCCTTTCACTTTCGCGATTTCGTTCGAATGAGCGCCGATGCGGGGCTTCGGTATATCAGCGAGTTTCCTTTCGCCCAAAGCCGAATCTCGGAACTTCCTGTCGGGAATCATTTCCTTCCCTACCTGCGGAAATGCCTTTCACAAGACCGGATGAAGATGGAAGAATTTATCGATTTAGCAATATGGCGTTCGTTCCGGCGATCCATCCTCTGCCGGAACGATCTCACCATTGGGGAAGAAGATACGGCACGCTGGCGGAACTGCCGCTTTCGCCTCGGCCCCCTCTCTTTCACCATCCAGCAGACAGTTCGGGATATTCTTCCTAACGCTACGTTGCAAGTTGTCGCTCCCTACGGCGGAAAAAAGACAT
>CAZFOX010000251.1:0-3049 GCA_964520565.1 uncultured bacterium
CCGGCGATGTAAACGCCCGGTTCGACGGTTACAACGTTTCCCGCCGCCAGTTCATGCTCGGAGAGCGGGGAAAGGCGCGGTGCTTCGTGAATCTCCAGCCCGACGCCATGCCCCAGCCCGTGTACGAACTGTTCTACCCGGCCGGCCTGGCGAATCGCTTCGCGGGCGAATTCATCGCCCCGCACTCCGCTGATCCCCGCCCGTAGCTGTTTTTCCGCGGCCAGATTGGCAGCCTTTACGGTTTCGTACATGTGTTTCTTTTCATCCGTGGGCTGGCCGAAGAATACCGTTCGGGTGATATCCGATTGATACCCTTCCGGGATCAAACAACCGAAATCCATCAAAACAATATCCCCTTTTTTCAGAGTGTTGTCGGAGGGCTTGCCGTGGCACATGGAGGAACGCGGGCCAAACAGGATTAAAGGATCGAAGGCGTTCTTGACCGCTCCGGCACGCCACATCGTTTCGAACAGGAAATGTGCCAGTTCCCGTTCGGTCATTCCCTCCCGGATGATATCCAACGCTTTGACGAAGGCATCTTCGGCAATGCGCAGGGCGCGGCGGACGGCATCGATCTCTTCCGCGTCCTTGACGGCGCGCAACGCCTCCACAACGTTTCTTTTAGCAATATAGGCCCGGGCGGGAATCGTTTCGCATAAAGCCGTGTACCGTGTGACGGTCATATGCTCGCCTTCGAACCAGATCGTCTGGCCGTTGGTATCGCCGACAATATCGCGAAGAGCCTGCATTTCCTTCCGGTTTCCCTGAATCTCCGCTTTACAATAATTCACTTCCCGTCGCACCTGCTCGGCATAACGTCCGTCGGTGAGGATACAGGGCTGGTCAGCATGGACTGCCAGAACCGCATAACTGCCCGTAAAACCAGTCAAATAGCGGATATTATTGAGGTTCGTGACGATAAACCAGTCGGCGTTCTCCGCGGTCATCGTCTGTTGAATGGCTCGAATGCGGGATGGATAGTTCATCGGAAAGTTCCTTGCTTGAGAATTTGACTCATTATGCGTTCATCTTTCAGGACGGCAAGTGGTTGCGAAATCATGCAGCGATTCTTCGTTTCTGCCGATATACTCCTTGACGTTCGCGGTATCGTTGGGAGAATAATTATGACCATTCTGTAAATACCGGTCGAATGATCCTGAGGATTGGGATTCACCTCAACAGTTCGATACGGTTCCGATTCCGATGGGAGGACACAGGATTATGGATTTTCCATCTCTCCAACAAACCGGGGCGCTCGATTTCTTTTCGGATTACGGAAAGCAGATTTACAATCCGACGGGAATCTTTTACTGGACGGGACGTTCCAAAACCGAAGCCAAAATCAACGCGACCATCGGGTCGGCGATGGGACGTGCTAGGGATATCTTTGAGGATGGGGACGAAAAAAAGATCACCTACTGCATCCCCTCCATGAAGAAATATTTCCCCGAAATGAGCACCGAAGAAATATTTCCCTATGCCCCGGAAGCGGGCGTTCCCGCTTTTCGCGACGCCTGGAAGGATTGGCTGCTGAAAAAAGCCGGAGCCGACGCGTCTCGGATCGCTCCACGGCTCCATTCCCCGTTCATCGTACCCGGAATCACCGGCGCTATTGCCATCTGCTCCCGTATGTTCGTCGATCCGGGTACGCCCGTCGTGGTTCCCGACAAACGCTGGGAGAATTACGATAACATCTTTCTTCGCAATGTATTCTGTGAAATCGAAGAATTCCCGACTTTTCAGGGGCAGGATTTCAACCTGCAGGGTATGATCGCCGCCGTCGAGCGAGTCTGGGCAAAAAAGAATTGTGCCGTGGTCATGCTAAATTTTCCCAACAATCCAACCGGCTATTGCCCCCCAAAGGCAGCTGCGGAGAAATTCATCCAGACTGTCCAGGATTGGATGAAAAAGACCTCCAAAAAACTGGTCTTGCTTCTCGACGACGCATACGAAGGATACGTCTACGACACGGAAGCCGAAAACCGTTCGCTTTTCTACTCGTTCGATCCCTCTCCCAACTTTCTGCCCGTTAAACTGGACGGGATCAGCAAGGAACTGCTTTGGTACGGTGCACGCATCGGAGCGATTACTTTAATGTGCCCCGATGGCTGGTTCGAGAAGGCGGGCCGGGAAGATATCTTTAAGGAACTGGATAACAAATTCCGCGGAATTCTCCGCAACACGGTTTCCAATTCCTCTCACGTTGCCCAGACGGCGGCGCTGAAGGCGCTGAAGAACCTCGACCAGGTCGCCGCCGAACGCCAAAAGGTCATCGATATTCTGGCCGAACGTTACCGCCTGATGAAAGAGGAACTGGGCAAACTGAAAACGGATCTTCTGATTCCCGATCCTTTCCAGGGCGGATTCTTCTGCTTTGTCAATCTGAAACCCGGATGTGGCCTCAAGGCTTCGGATGTCTGCGACCATTTGCTTAAAAAATATGCCGTGGGAACCGTGCCCCTCGAAGTCGGCGAGATCAATGGCATCCGCCTTGCTTTCTGCGGCGTCGAATCCAAAGATATTCCCACACTCTGCCAGAGCCTGGAAAGCGCAGTAAACGATCTGGCAAAGTAATATCCATTCATGAATGACAAGGAAGGTGGCATGGAACGATCCAGCCCCTTCCTTTTTTATTACACTTCGCACTTTTTTAGGATGGGACAAAGCGCAGCGTGTCCCATCGCATGGAACGGTCATCGAATTTCAGGGGAGATGGAAAGAAGGATTGGATGTATACTGTCCCCACTTCATCCAAGGAGACAATTCATAATGGATCCTCGATGGCTGCAATGGGCGAAACGGCTCCAGGCGGTATCGCAAACCGGGCTTCATTACTCGAAAGACCCTTACGATATCGAACGATTTCAGGAAATCCAACAAATATCCGCCGAGATGATGGCGGAGGGTTCCTCGACCGAAATTACGAAAATCCTGGGCTTGATTTCAGCACAGAAAGGTTACGCAACGCCCAAAGTGGACGTGCGGGGCGTCTGTTTTCGCGAGGAGAAAATCCTGCTCGTTAAAGAACGTATTGATGGCGGCTGGACGA
>CAZFOX010000251.1:3059-7049 GCA_964520565.1 uncultured bacterium
CCGGCGGTTGGGCGGATATTGGCGAATCGCCTCGTGAATGTGTCGAGAAAGAAGTCTGGCAGGAATCCGGTTTTCAGGCGCGGGCAGTCCGTCTGCTGGCGGTTCTGGATCGGGAGAAAGATCCCGCCGTTCCGCCGTTGCCTTTTTCCATTTACAAACTGTTTTTCCTTTGTGAAATCACGGGCGGTGAAGCACGGCCCGGCAGCGAAACGCTGGGTGTGCAATTTTTTGGCGAGAACGAAATTCCCCCTTTATCGTTATCGCGAACAACACCCCGGCAGATCGAACGCATGTTCGCATCATACCGGGATCCAGACAGGCATTGCGAATTCGATTGACGGTTCTTCATAACCGTTTTCTTATAAAGAATTCCTTTACCAAAACCACCAAGAGCGTATCATGGAGATTGAGTCCATAATGCCGGATTCCAAATCCTTGAGTACGTTCGCGAATAAGCCGCATGAACCAGCCGTGTTTCGTCGTTTCATTCCACGATCTCACCCCACAATCCCAACCGGTGTGTTCCGAAATACTCTCTCAGTTAAAGGAACGGGGCGTGGAGCGTACCTCTCTGCTGGTGACGCCTTGCTGGCATGGAGAAGATAGTATCGATCGTTTCCCCGATTTTCTGGATTGGCTGCGGCGAGTGGAAAGCGAGGGACATGAAATCTGCCTGCATGGCTATACTCACCGGGCGGAATCGATCGCGGGCGGCCCCATCGCCCAGGCCATCGGCCGTTTCTACACAGCACGCGAGGGAGAATTTTATCAGATCGGCCGGGAGGAAGCACAACAACGCATACGATTGGGACTCAAAATGCTGCGCGATGCCGGGCTTGATATCTACGGATTCGTTCCCCCGGCCTGGCTGTTAAGCGAAACAGGCCGCCAGGCACTAATGGAAGAAGGCCTCTTATACACCACGGAGCTACAACATATTGATTTTCTCCAGTCCTGCCGTCTCTATGCGCCGGTTCTGGTATTCAGTTGCCGCAACGGGTGGCGGCGCTGGACTTCGATCCGTTGGGTTCGGCTATGGGAACGAATCAACCGCCGGACGCCGATCTTACGCCTGGCCATCCACCCCCTCGATTGGGACTATGCCGCCATTCGAGACACGATTCTCGGTCTCGCAAGCCAGCTGCGCCAGCACCGCATTCCTGCGGTATATCGAGACCTGGCTTCATCCATCGAGAAAGCCCCGATCGATCGGCAAGTACAAATGTTCGAACCGCTGGATAAAGAATGACTAAACAACGCCGCTTCACTCCCAGGATCGTAATGCGTTACGCCGTTCAGGGCGCCGCGCTGGCGGTATTGGCCACAGTCGGGGTGGTATTGTTTTATACCGATCCGGTTACCTTTGAACATCTCCGCCGCATCGGCTGGGAAATGAAAACTGCCTTGCTCTCCATGATCGTGTTCGCCTGGCTATGCAACGGCATGCGCGTGCGATTGCTGACTCATTCGTTGGGATACCGGTTGAGCTATATCCAAAGCCTCTCCGTCTCGCTCTCCTCCGAATTCGGCATCGCTGCCACTCCCGCCGGAATGGGGGGGGCGGCTATCCGCCTGACTCTGCTGAAGCGGGCTGGCGTTCCTCTGGCGCACGGGACTTCGATGCTGGCAATGGACGTGGCGCTCGATTCTCTCTTTTTCCTCTTATTATTACCTTTCGCCTTTTACTCTATTGCACAAAATGCCAAGATACGTGCTCTGATCGGAACGGTGGAACCGGCGCAATGGCTCGCCGTTCTTGCTGGATTTGTTCTGGGATTTGCCCTGATCGCCGGGACGATTCGTTCCCGTCGATTCCATAAAATTCTCAAGATACTTATCCATCATTCCACTCTCAGGCGTTACCGTCTTCCCGCCCGCTTTCGTCTCGTACGATGGAAGACAATAGGCGGATGGCATCAGATGATGGAAGGATTTGTCCACCTCCTTCATCTGAAATGGGGATCTGTTTTATTAACGTTCGGTTGCGCGTCCCTGCAATGGATTTGCCGGTATAGCATCCTCCCCCTTTTGCTTTATGGATTGAATGTTCCTTGCGATCCTGTTCTTTTCTTCCTTTTGCAGGGACTGTTATTCACCGGTTCTCTTTTATTGGTTCTGCCGGGAGGCGGAGGCGGCGTCGAGGTCAGCGCGGCTATCGTACTCCGCCAGGTCATCCCTCCCTATCTGGTCGGCGTGGTGATCCTATTGTGGCGGTTTTTCACATATCACTTATATCTGTTGGGAGGAGGAAGTATGTTCCTGTGGACTTGCGCTCGTTTGCAAAGGTTATTTCCCTCCGTTTTACCTGAGACAGAAGAAATCTCCTTTGAAGAAGGGCGGGACTAAAAAATCTGCCATGTCTCACGAATTCCAACTCTCTGAATTCCGAAGCACTTGGATTCAAGAATCGGCCTGAAAAGAATAAACTGGTATTCCAGTTCATCAATACGGTATCTTTCATTATGAATCCTGCAAACTCCGTCACTCGCCATCGTTCGCCCCGCACCGTTTTCCTGCGCTTTTTGCCGATTCTGGGCGTGATTCTGGTAGACCTCTTTTTCCTGGCGATGTTGGACAACCTGTTTTACAATAAAAAACGCGCGTTGATTATGGAACCCTCCGAACTACGGGACGCCATGTTCGACGAGATCGAACCCATTCGCGAAGGCCTTTTGAAACTTCCCACCATCACCGATCCGGGCCAGCGAAAAGAGCAATGCCGCCAGTTTATCGAAAAGAACGCCCCTCCGATTCTCGAACGGGAAAATCCCTGGTTTCGTATCGAACTCTCCGACGGAGAAAACAGGGTTTTGTTTGAAAAAGAGAATCCCGAAAAATTCCGGCGGTACAATAACGCATCCAATTGTTTTATTTCCCGGTCTTTCAAGGCCATAACCACCACCAAAATCCGCGACGCGGTTCTGAACGTCACCTTTTTCTATGCCAGCCCGCAGGGATGGCGCTCCTTGGAAAGCATGGTCGTTCGTTATTGGATTTACGCCGGTCTGTTTATCGCAGCCAGCTGGACGGTGTTCGTCTGGTTGTTGCGCGCTGTCTTACGTCCCCTGGAGCGGGTGGGACAGGCCATTGAAGCCATGATCCAATCCGGACGCGTGATCCTGATTCAACGCCCCAACCACGCCATCGAACACCAGTTCAACCGCCTGGCGCGCAACCAGCGCGAAGTCATGCTGGGTTTGGAGATCGAACGTATTGTGGATGAATTGCATTCGCTGGCGGATGATACGGAAGTAGTCGAACGGTTCCTCTGCGGTGTCGGGCCGGCGGTTTGCCGGATCTATCCAATTCAGGAAGTATGGCCTTTTGTGTATTCTACCTCCACAAGTCAGCTGGTTCCTCTCCTGCCAAACTCTCCTCGATGGCCGGAATCGAATCCATCTGCAAAAACGGCGAACGCGGGAACCTGCACCATTGTCCTGAATGCCGGAGATTCTCTTGTCGGGGGTCTGCATGGCCAGTATGGAGAGAAATCCCTCCCGAGGGAGGAATGGGAGGCCATGATCGGCGAGATCAAAAAGCAAGTTGAAAACGGTCTGGCGCGCGCATTCACCCGCAGCCGCGCCCTGACTGAGGAACGCAACCGCTTCGGCATCAATCTCGCCACCAATATGGGACACGATCTGACCAACATCATCGCCTCCGGGAAGTGGGATCTGGACACCATTCAACGGGTTCAAAATATGGGATTCGTGGTCATGGATCCCCAAAAGGGAACCTTCCTTCTGGAAGCAGTGGAAGGATTGCGGAACAACCTCCATTTTCTTCAGGAAATGGTGGACATTTATCGTTCGTTTGGTTACACTCGCCGCCCCAGTTACGAACGAATTTCGTTGGCGGAACTGATCGAACAGGTCGCCACCTTGTTCCGTCTCTCCACCTCGCAGAAACTATCAGTAGAAGTATGCATTCATAAACCGGCCGAGCTGACCGCAGAACCTCGCTTATTGCGGATGGCCGTATTCAACCTAC
>CAZFOX010000252.1:0-7049 GCA_964520565.1 uncultured bacterium
AAATTACCTTGACCGATTCAACCCCCTGCATCGAAGTCTGTAGGGAAGATCTCGTCTCCCGGACGATTACACCGGAAGAGGCCGGATTCCAACGCTGCTCGCCCGGCGATCTGAAGGGAGGCACTCTGGAAGAAAACGCGGCGATCGCACTCGCAATCCTGGAAGGAAAAGAAAAGGGACCCCGCCGGGATATCACCCTGTTGAACGCCGGAGCCGCGCTGGTCGTGGCAGAGAAAGCGGCCACTCTCCGGGAGGGTGTATTACGGGCAGCGGAAAGCATCGATTCGGGAAAAGCCGCCGCAGTGTTGAAACGGCTGATCGAATTCACCCACTCGTAACCGATAACTTATTTCGGCTCTTCCGCCAGGCGGCGGCGCAATTCCTTCTTCTCCACGGTTCCTTTGGCCGTGCGTGGCATTTCGTTCACAAAAGAGAAACTTTCGGGGATTTTAAATTCCGCCAGGTGATCGCGGCAGAACTTGCGCAGGTCGTTTTCGCCCACACGTCCTTGATCGGGCTCGTTCAGCACCACAAACGCATGCGGCACTTCGGATCGCAGGCGATCGGGTTTGGCAACGACGGCCACCTCGTGAACGGCGGGATGCCGAAGCAGCGTATCTTCCACTTCCTGGGGATAAATATTTTCTCCCCCGCAGACAATCAGGTCTTTTAAGCGGCCCACAATTTTGATATACCCCTCCGCATCGATGGAGGCCATATCGCCGGTGCGGAGCCATCCCTCTTCATAAAAAGTATTGCGCGTCGCCTCTTCATTCTTAAAGTAACCCTTCATCACCAGATCGCCGCGCACGCACAGTTCGCCGATCTCATCCGCGCCGAGAATCCGCCCCTGCTCGTTACGAACCTGCACTTCGACCCCCGGTAGTGGAGGGCCGATGGTCCCGATTTTATTGCTGTGGGGACGATTGTAAGCCACGACCGGCGAGGTTTCCGTCAAACCGTATCCCTGCAGGATTTCTTGATTGTATTTTTGAAGAAACGCGTAATAAATCTCGTTAGGTAACGGGCCTCCGCCAGAGATCACGTATCGCAGACGATGCCGTTCCGCCGCACCGTCCGGCGCGAAACGGGCCAGCAGAAGCAACATGGGAGAAACCGCCGCATAAACCACATTGGGCTCGGATAGAAACGCCTCGACGATCTTCCTCGGTTCGAACTGTATGTACAGGATCAATCGCGCCCCCACCAGCATCGAACCAAAAAGGTTAACCGTCATGGCGTAGGTATGATGGAGCGGCAACGTACAAAGAAAAGTATCCTCGGCATGAAAATCCAGGACGGCTTTGAACGATACAAAATTACTGTGAATATTCTTATGGCTCAGCATCACTCCCTTGGGATTACCTGTTGTCCCCGATGTATAGAGGATCATGGAAATCGAATCTTCCTCCACCAGCGGAGAGAGATCGGCGGTCTCCCGCGATTCATCCGCCACCCACTCGGGAATGGGGATCAACTCCACATTGAGCCTGCCGATGCGGATGGCTTCTTCGGCCTTCTCTTTCATCAGGGGATCGTAGAGAAGTTCGACGACTTCCGAATGGGCGATTAGTTGCGCCAGCTCTTCCGGATTCAACAACGGACTGAAGGGCACCGCGATATGTCCCGCGCCCAGGATCCCAAATAGGGCAAACACAAAATTGGGTGTGTTGGGCGCCAGCAGGGCAATATTCCTTCGCATCCCGCCCCGGCGAAGCAGGGCATGCCCTACCGCATTGGCGTGTTGACGTAATTCGCTATAAGTAAGGGTTCCGCCCTCCCAGGCGAGAGCCGTTCGCTCTGTATGATCGTACGCCGATCGTAAAAAAGCCGAGTACAATTCCATTGAATGAAACGCTCCTTCGCTCCACGTAGAGTTATTTCCCGGATTACGTATTTATCCGCGTTTCGAAAAAGCCTCCCAAAAGTTTTTTCGAAGACAGTAAGTAATTGTAACCATACATTATTTGAGAACCGCTCTGATGAATGCTACAGGATAACACAGCCCCGAAAGAAATAAACTCGAATCATTCTGAAATTACCGGGTTATTTGTCGATTTCAGAATTAACGGCGTACTATCCGACGCGCCATCGAAATGGAATTCAAAAAAGTTAATTTCCGGACGGCAGAAAAAACGCGGACGGGATAGCCGGCTGGAGCCGACGCCCCGCGTGGTATAGTACGTGGTTCCATTCAGATGATTCAGCCCATAGGCCATATGCCGGGGTGCCAGCGACCGAGTCATGATCGGCCCCCAGAAGGGAATACAAATTTGGCCGCCGTGCGTATGACCCGAAAAAACCATGTCCACCTTGTATTCCGCCAGTTCCCGAAACCGGTCGGGTGTATGAATCAGAGTAAAACAAGGATGCTCATTCTTAAATCCGGCAAAAGCGGCGGGGATATCGTCGTGCCGCGTATAGGGATCGTCGATGCCCGCGACGGTCAAAGTCCCGGCGTCGGTTTGGATCGTTATCCGTTCGTTGCGTAAAACCACAATCCCGAGTTTCTGTAATTCCACCGCTAGACGCTCTACGTCGTTATATTCATGACACAGATCGTAGACCAGCGTCCCCGTCTTATGAAACAGGCTGCGCCAGCTGACATGTACGTAATCGTGATTGCCGAGGACGGCGTAAACTCCGTACCGTGCCTGCAGGGGACGCAGCGCCTCGATACACAGATCGATTCCCCGGTTGTTGTCAATGAAATCGCCGGTAATGAGAATAAAATCCACTGGGTGCCGGGCGATTCGATGTAGAAATCGTTTCCGTCCCGTTGCGCCGGGAAAGAAATGAAGATCGGACAGATGCAACACGCGGATCGGCCGGTTAAGGTTTCCCTTCAGCCGAAGAGTCCGGTGAAACACTCTTCTCCAACTGGGTTCGATAAACCAACTGTAAACCGACAGCCCCGCCATCGAGACCGCCGCTGTTTCCAAAAGCATGTTTCCATCACCTCATCTATACCATCCGGCAGAAACTATACTTTTCTCGCGGAGGGACGCCAAGATGAATGGGGAAACAAGCGTCAGGGCTCGATCCTTACTGTAACCGGGCCAAACAGGCCGGAGGGTAATTTCTCTTCCGTCAGTTCGTTGGCGCGAGTGTTGGTAATCCCGATGCGGATTCGATTTTCACCCGCCCGAACGGCATTCGAAACATCAAACACAAACGGTTTCCAAAGTCGAACGCCGCCCTCCCTGCCGTTGATTTCCACCTGCGCCCAGGATTGCAATTCTCCCAGATCGAGCAGGCAGGTTTTGCCTTTTTCCCACTTACCCTCCGGGAGGTTGAAGGAAAAACCGTACCAGCCAGTTCCTGAGAAAGAACGAATTTCCTCGATAGCCGTCCAGTCTCCCAATGCCTGGCCGGAATAGGTCTTTCCAGCAACCGACAGTTCCCATCCCTCGTTTGGCAATGGAATGAAAATCCTCTCTTCCGCCGGTGTAGACGGTGTCGTACCGGGAGAAGGAAACTCGGGATGAAACACCAGAATCGCCGATTGCCGGGGAGGAAGTTTCAAGTCCAAATCCACCCCCCGATCAGATAGACGAGCCTCTCGAACCGGTTGCATGCTTCCATCTTCCGCATTCCAGATTTCCGGAACTTTATTCTGTCCGGCGAACGAAATGGTTGTATCGATAACCGCCTCGCCTTCGTTGGTCAGCAGATAAAAATCCACACCCGCCTTGATTCGGTGTTGTACCCGCAACTCGGGAGAGAACTCTCTGGCAATCGCAGAGGGGCGAATAATAGCGCGCAGGGCTTTTACCAGTTCTTCTTCGTTCCCGTATACACGAAAATGGTTGTTTTGTTTGATTTTCGAAATGGGGCTTTCGTCGCGCGTTCCCCGCAGGGGATGTAATTCCAGCGCAGAATTCAGAGCCAGCACGGTAATTCCATTCTCCAGAAATCGAATCAGTTTCCGCGCCGTCTCCGCCGTCAGGGTATGAATGCCGTCCAGAATCAATGCTTCGTAATTCCCCTCTCCGATTTGCATGGCATTTTCGCGGATTTCCACACGATCCAGCAGGGTTTCGTCGAGATAGTGAAAATCGATCTGATTTTGGAAAAGCGCCTTGGCCGCCACCCAGGGCGTATGCCCGGCAACCGTCAGCACAGCGACCGGCGCAACCGCCCGGGAATCGCACTGCAGCCAGGAGAGGCGATTGGTGTAATGGGAAAACAAGGCATAGTGATCCGCCCATAGGTTATGCCACGAGAGATCGGGCGGGCGCTCGAAAATACGTTGCTCGCGAACCGAGTAATAAAACGCATGGGGAAACAGGCGGTTGCTTCCCCGCACGAAAAGCCAATCCGCCAGCCATTTCATCTCATCCATGCTCAGCCGCCACCCAAACGCGCCGTAACACTCATTGATTACAACCGGCCTTTTCAGTTGCGCCGCCACGCTGGCCGCCGATTTGCCCAGGGTGCTTTGATCGCCCTCCAGGCTGGTTTTGCCAGGCAACACCCAACGCCAAACCACATCCTGTCCCGGTTCCTGAAAGTAGATCTGCGGCCGGATATCCCCGGCTCCGCTGGGATGCCCGGTCAGCGCGATCCTGTGTTTCGAACACCAATCCGAAAGGGGGGCGTAATAATTTTTATTCAGCAATTCATCAATCGCGTATTGGTAATCTAAGCGGGCGACTTTCTCGAATCCATCCTCCGCCTTGACCCAGAGCAAGGGCAGCAGGGGTGTGAAATCGTATCCCAGGATTTCATTCATCTGATGCAGAAAATCGCCGCTCCAGGGCTGAAGCCCCCGTTTCGAGCGTTTGGCCAGAATGCTGGGTTCGTCGGTAAACATCCCCCGGATGGTGGTGCCGAAGTGGTCTTTCAAGACCGCATAGTATTTCTCGTGCGTGAATTCGATAAACCGCCGCGCCACTTCCGGATTCAATAAATCCGAGGCAGGCGGCGCGTTGGGCTGGTTATCCTCTTCATCCCAATGTACGCCGCGAATGACGCCGCCGCTGGGAGTCTGGATAAATAAAAATAACGTCCAATCCCCCTCCGGGATATCCACCGATATCGACTCGGCGAGGGGGATAACCTGAACAGATGGGCGGTGATAGGTTCCATTTCCCGCTTTCTTCACGAGCACGGACGCGACCGCTTTTTCCCGTTCTTCCAACGGCCAGGTCTGTTGGAGGTGGTTTGGCCCCCGGCAATCGACGGCGACCTGACGGAGCCCCTGCGAAGCGAGATCGGGACGGCCTTCCACCACTTTCCCATGCGCGGAACCGGAGGGATACATACCTTCGTCGTAGAGATACACCATCATGCCGCGCTGGGAAGCTTGCTCCACGGCGTATCGCACCAATTCCAGCCAACGGCCGGTCATATAGCCGACCTCTTTGGAAAGCCCCATCCTCGCGTGGGGAAGAAATCCATACACCCCATGCTCCGTCATCCATTCGATCTGTTCGAGAATACCCGCCTCGGCGATTTCGTCGTTCCAAAACCAGAAAGGAACCTGAGTACAGGTTCGGGGAGGGGAGATAAATTCGTCACGCAGGCGGGGAAGATTCGACTCTGCCGCCACTCCATTCATACTCACAAATCCCCAAACAATCCCCAATAGGCCGATCCATTCTTTCCTCATAATTGTTCCCCGTTTTCTGATCGAATTACTTTCCCGGATACCCGGTTGAGTATACCATCCTATCAGAACATCCGGCAAATCGATATATTCCCTTGGAATATCCGCCGCCTTTAACACGCTGTATGTTTCCCGTTTCATTGATTGTGCACTCGGCAAGCGGCGAATACAGGGCAACGAACTCAAATGACAATGATCCACGACCTTCTAACCTCGCTCGTTTGGTATTTGATCGTAACGGGATTCGGTGTGATTGTGTTACCGGTCTCCATGACCGTCTTTCGCCGCCTGCCGGATGGGGGAATTCTTCTGGCGCGTCCGCTGGGGTGGCTGCTGATAGCCTTCTTTTCCTGGTGGCTGGCGTATCTCCATATTCTGCCTTTCACAGCTTGGGGAATCGGTCTGATCGGCATGGCTCTCTTTTCCCTATCGATCGTTCTTTTAAAAAAACGCCCGGCGTGGTTTCAACGGAAGTGGCGGCTTCATTGGCGAACCGCACGCAATGGAGAGTTTTTGTCGATCCTGGCTTTCCTGCTGATCCTATTGGCGCGCCGCGAAGACCCGAACATCAGTTCCACCGAAAAACCGATGGATGCCATGATGCTCAATTCCCTGGTCGCAGCACGCTACATGCCGCCGCCGGACGCCTGGCTGGCCGGACATTCCATCAATTATCACTACGGCGGTTATCTCCTGCATGCCATCCCCATCAAACTGACGGGCATTCCCCCCGAAATCGGCTATAATCTGGCGTTCCCCCTCGTGGCAATGCTGGGCGTGGGAATAGCGTTCGTTCTGGGACGGGCGTTGTTTGGCCGCTGCCGTTGGGCAGCGCTGACGCCGGTATGTATCTTTTTCGTCGGCAACCTGGCGGGCGTATCCGGATTCCTGGAGCGGCTTTCCTTTCCACCGAATCTTCACGACTGGCGTTTTGGCTTTCTCTGGAATACATCGCGTGTGATATTCGATCCCGGCGGCTCCACGATCAACGAATATCCATTTTTCTCTATTCTGTGGGGCGATTTGCATCCTCATTTCTCCAATATCCCCTTTCTGCTTTTCTCGATGGCCGCCGTATTCGCGTTATTGCGCGCCATTATTTCGCTATCCGCCTATCGCGTATTCCGATTGGAGTGGCCTCTTTTAGCGGTTATAGCGGTATCCTGCGCGTACACTCTCCCCACCAACGTCTTCGACTTCCCCGTTACGGCGCTCTTTTTCGAGTCCGTGATATTCGCTGGAATCCTCTATCGCTTATGGAATGCGGAACGCGGCTGGAAACCGGTAATCCCCTTCTTCGCCCTGATGGCCTTGCCGATAGCCGGTTATGCCCTGGCGTTGCCTTTCTGGGCGCATTTCGTCCCTCCCGATCAGGGTACGCAGGTTAAGATCAGCCCCGATCACACCACTTTTATGCAGTTTCTTCTGGTTTTTGGAC
>CAZFOX010000253.1:0-7035 GCA_964520565.1 uncultured bacterium
CGCCTACATTTTCCCCTACTATACCACGACAATTTTAAAATACCAGTATTTTTTGTGACTTGTTTTCGATGTGCTTCGGTTTCGAAACTCAAAACATGACGCTCTATCGGACAGGGATATTCATCAAAATATCATTCGTTGACTCAGGGAAAAAACAAAGAATCGAGAGATATGGTGGACTCTCGATTCTCTTATACCTTCTTCCGATAAACCTTATGTTATATTACCGGCCACCCAGACGGTTGATCGTCACCGGCCCCCCGCCGGAACGCATCATGATATCGCCGATACTGACAACGCCGTTGGATGAATCGTAGGGGACGCCGTAACGGATACCATTATCGCCGCCGTACATTTTTTCGGCGGCCGGTCCGAATGCAAATAAAACATAATCTCCCTCTTTCAAGGGTGGATCGTATTTGGTATCTCCATAATCCGGTCCTACGGTTGCCGGATCGTTATCGGCATAGTAATACACATCATTCCCCTGAATGCCAAACCGTTCGGAATGGCCGCCCGAGGATGCTTCGAGATGGCCGGGAACAAAGGGGTCTTTGGGTATTGAAGACATGTAGGCGACGGGACTGGTCAAAGGCGCCAGAACATGAATCTGACGGCGCGCCGCTTCGGGCACATCGCCGACACCATTAAACACTTCCCGAATGCGTGTGTATCCCCATGTGCTTCCACTATCATCCCAGAAGTCGACTAACAGAACGCCCTTGTCCAAACGGAGTTGTTCGATCGCGGTCAGCGTGGAACGCATATCGGCATACGAACGGGAAACCTTGGCGCGAATCTGTGCATTCAAAAAGTTGGGAACCGCAATAGCCGCCAATATTCCAATAATGGCGACAACAATTAACAATTCGATCAGAGTGAAGCCTTTCATTCTCATATTGCATTCCTTCCTAAGAAGCGAAACGTGGAATAGAAATATAACAAACGGATTATACGTTAAAACAATCCTATTTTTCAATTCATTTTTCGTAAAAAGAAGCAAGAAAGACGGGAATATCTCATTCCCGTCTTTTCGTTTTCAATCGCCGGGATTAGCTGCGTCCACCCAGGCGGTTGATTGAAACGGGACCACCGCCAGAGCGCATCATGATATCGCCGATACTGACTACACCGTTCGAGGAATCGTAAGGAATACCGTAACGAACGCCGTTATCGGCTCCATACATTTTTTCCGCCGCCGGGCCAAATGCATACAGAATGTAATCGCCTTCCTTCAGGGGCGGATCGTAACTGGTTGCGCCATAATCGCCACCGGTTTGCGCCGGATCGTTATCGGCGTAATAATACACATCGTTTCCCTGGATTCCAAAACGTTCCGAATGGCCGCCGGAAGTGGCCTCCAAATGCCCGGGAACAAAAGGATCTTTGGGAACGGAAGACATATACGCGACCGGGCTGGTCAGAGGAGCGAGAACGTGTACCTGTCTTCGCGTGGCTTCCGGCACATCGCCGACTCCATTGAAGATGTTTTTGAGCCGGTCGCGTCCCCAAGTCGTATCGTCATCCCAAAAGTCAACCAAAAGAACGCCTTTATCGAGGCGCATCTGTTCGATTCCCGTCAAAGTAGAACGCATATCAGCATACGACCGGGAGACTTTGGCGCGGATCTGAGCATTCAGAAAGTTTGGAACGGCAATCGCCGCCAAAATACCAATGATGGCCACTACAATCAACAATTCAATCAAAGTAAAACCTGACTTCGTCTTCATTTCTAACCTCCCCTATTGGGTTAATATAACAATGTATTAAACATTCTGATGAAATTCCACGGCAAACAGGAGTGGAGATTCTTCCATGTAGTAAATGGATCACGCTGGAAAAAGAAATCCGCTCTGCATTACTATCATACAATCATTTCAACAAAACAGACCTTGGATATTGTAAAAAGTATAATACAAAGAAATATATCGAGCTACAACCCTCCGCGTGGGGATAATCTCAAGAATATCTCAATTAACGTTAACATCGTTTTATTGCGATTCAAACTGCTCGGAATAAGGAGTCACAATGCGGTAGGTTCGGCTGAGAAAACGGATTTCTTCGAGGAATTCGAGTTTTTCTCCTTCATCCACCATCCGGCCGACAATGTGATAGATTTTGTGGAAAGCCCACTGACGGGCGATTTCATAGGTTCCGTTATCCCGTTCGGGGATCGGCAGTTCGAGAACGATCTCTTTTTTCTCGTCGAACGCCTCACCCACAAGCCGTAAAGTAAATCGTTTTTCATCCCGCAACCGGCCCCAGATGCGGATTTCCCCTTTTAAGTATAGATGTGGCAAGGTTTTGGGATATACTTCGGTCTTATCAATCCCCAGAAAATCGGCGGTTACCTGCAACAAAACCGGATCTTCGATATAACCAAACAATGACTGCGCGACAGGCGGCAATTCGGAGCGTTGCTGTTCGAAGGTAACCAGTCCCCGATTACGAAAAGCCAACATATCCAGCAAGTATCGATTGATGGTATCGCCGGTTCCCAGACAGAAAATCGATGTGCTGGGTCCCTGATACCGCGTCAGGTTGTTGATAATATTGCGGCTATTGACCACGCCAACCGTGGGACGGCCATCGCTGACCAGAAAAAGGATCAAAGGCCGGGCGCGTTCCGTTCCCAAACGCACGAGAGGTTCCAGAGAGGTATAGATATCAGTTTTTCCCGAGGCCTCCAAAGGCCGGATAAAACGTTTCGCGGATTGAAGATTTTCGTCCGTCACGGGAGCCAGCGTCTCGGTAAATTTCCGGACGTTCTGCTTGAAGCCTACGACGTTAAACCGATCCTGAGGACGCAGGCGAGTCAGCAATTTTTCTAATTCTGCAACAATCACATCCATTCGTCGCTTGCCCATACTGGCGGAAGCATCGAGCACGAAAACCACATCTTTCGGGAGGACGCGTAACCGCTCATCGGCCGCAATCGGCCGGATGCGAATCATGAAATACCCGTCTCCACCGACATGATGGTAGGTTTGTAAATCCACTTGGAGCAAATCGTCCAGGTTGACAAATTTATCCTTGAGTTCTTCTTTCGCTTCCTCGACCGAACGTAAATCTGTCGCAACAGGGCTGGGATTCATTAATTCGGGTGTGGGAAGCAATTCGGTAACCGGCGGCAGCGTGATGGGCGGCTCGGAGACTTTTAAGTTGGGAGAGGGAGGCGGCAGATGCCGATCGAGAACCATTGTCAATGAGCGGGTTACAACCGGATCGCTTTTCAGAACCGGTTCCGGCAATCCAGCCGTCAGGCGTCCCTGAGCGCCGCTTCCTCGGCCCGAGAGAGGTATCCGATGGGTACGATTCTCCTCTTTCACAGTTTCGCTGCCCACATGACGATCGATAGCGTCGATGCTACGCCGGCTAAAATCGGAAGTGATTAATTGATTGGCTATCCGATCGTCTTTAAACAGGTCCTCGGTTTCCTCATCAATCCAGGCAGGCAAGGTACCCGGATCGAGCGATGGCGATACTACACCGGTGTCGGGTTGCGCCAATCGTGGCACTCGATCGCTCAACTGCGACATTTCCCGCATGAGAACACGTTCCCGTTCCTGGATCAGTTGTTCATGTGTGGGACGAGATAGAAAATTACGCGATTCCAGATGCGTCAGTTGCACCTTGAATAACTTTTCAACCGTTTTTTCCGCTCGATGAATATCGGCAACCGTCCAGGTTACCGAGGCATATAAAAACGCAAAATGCACCAGGATCGACAGGCAGAAACAAGCCAAAAGCCATCGATCCCAGGAACGCTGCCGGGGACGATAGAGCGTATCGGAAGGATAATCGAGTTGATGCGAAATTGCTCTCATTCCATGATTCTCATCTACGGTTTCATCGATTGACCTTTACTCACAGGCTCGCCGGGAGAAGCCGGCTGGGCTTGTCCATTTTCGAATTCGGCCTTCGCTTTTTGCGTCCAGGGGGAGTCGAGGTAACGCTGTTGGAGTTCATCCAATAAAGTGCGAGCCTCACTTTCTTCTTTTAATATTTTGTGACAACGAATACTCCGGTAAAGCGCCTCCGGCGTCAAAGCGGGATGATCGTAAATGATCGCCACCCGCAAAAACGATTCCAGGGCATCGGAAGTGCGATTGAGCCGCTCCAACAATCGTCCGCGATCCATAAATAATGTCGCTTCGAAAGAGGGATCGGGATTCCCCAGCTGCTGGAGTTCCGTCAGGCTTTTTTCATACCACTCCAGCGCCGGTTGTAACTCGTCCAGACCCTCCAACGCCTTGGCCCGGCTCCAATATATTTCCGGCCGGAAAAGACTATCGGGGAAGGTGTTAAGAAAATCCTGGGCATTCTCCTGCGCGTCCTTCCAGCGTTTGAGAGCCACCAATTGATTGCCCCTCGCAATGAGTGCCCGTTCTCGAATTTCATTATTCTCAAACACTTTCAAGATACGTTCCGCAACCTCGAGGGCTTCCTCATGGCGTTCCTTTTCGTCCGCCGCCTGGATCATCCAAAATAGAATTTCCGGAGGAAGCCGAACGCCCCGGTCTGTAAAGAGAACGGCGTAAAATCCTTCGTAAGCAACTCCATAATCCTTCAAGGCGAAATCGCAAAGCGCCTTACGCATTCGAACCTCGTCGCGGTCGGGAAACGAAGGATACCGTTTCATTAAATCGCCGTAGGCTTCGGAGGCTTGTTTTTTATCGTTTTGGATATCCAGGATATACGCCCGCCAATAGAGAGCTTCCGCTTTGCGGTCATCTTCCCCCTCGGGCATTTTTAGAATGGCGTCCACCGTTGCCAGAGCGTCGTTGTATCGCTTGATCTGATACTGTGCCAGAGCCTTGCGATACAACATGTCTGGACGCACGGGCAGATCGGGATAAACAGTCAATAGCCGGTCGGCCGCCGCGATGGCGTTCTCGTATTCCTTTCCGGCAAAGCGGGAATGTACCGACCAAATCAGCGCTTCTTGAGCGCGGGAGGATTTTGGAAAGGTTTCGTAGAAACGGTCGAATTCCACACCTGCCTCGTTATATTTTTCCGTCCGGTATAACAAATCCGCCAGAAGGTACTGCGCCTCCTCCGCGTATTCGCCTCCCGCATCGACCTGGATGCTGATCCGCATTTCCTTGATCGCGGACTCGTAATTTTTCTGTTGTGCGTACGATTGTCCGAGTAAAAAATGAATGTTGCTGTTCATGGCGGGGGAAAGGCCCTGTTGGAGAAGGTTTTCGCACTCGGACAATGCATCCTCGTATTTACCTGACAAGTAGTATGCCCAGGCCAGTTGATACCACGCCCGTTCCCGGTAATCGCCCGCCTGAGGATCGGCGATGACCTGGCGGAAATTGAGGATGGCCTCGTCGTAGAGTTTCTGCTGATACGCACAGGTTCCGTTCAGAAATACGATCCCGGCCAGCAGTTCGGGCGGAAGCGATTCCCGCTGGAGGGTGCGAGCGATTTCCAGCGCGCCCGCATAGTTTTTACGCTGATATTCCGACCAGGCCGCACCGTAACGAGCTTTGGCCGCCGCCTCGCCCTCGGGATGATCCTTCACATAAGCCAAATACGCCTTGGAGGCGTCTTCAAAGCGATTCAACTGATAAAGTAGTTGAGCGGCGCGCAACTGGGCATCGGAGATTAAATTGGAACCTTCGGGGATTTTATAATTGCCGGGATTCTTCCACAAAGTGTCAAAAAGTTCGATAGCCTTATCCCGTTCGCCCCGCCGCGCCAGAGTTTCAGCCATTAAAAAAGCGCTGAAGGCGCTGAATTCACCCTTGGCATATGAAGAGAGAATCTGGCGGTAGAGTGCGATGGCGTCCTCATCTTTTCCCAGCGCTTCCTGACAGCGCCCGGCATAAAAGAGGGCGGCTTCCAGAAGAGTGGGATCTTTGCTTTCTTTTACGACCCGCAGTAACGGATCCAGGCCGGATTTCGCATCGTCGAGTTTATAGGATATTTCTCCGAATCGTAGTAACGACTCGTGTAGGCGCTTGCCCTGGGGATACAATCGCAGCCATTCCTGAAATGCGCCTCGCGCTTTCAACAAAGCCACTTTGGATTGAACGGGATCGTGAGTTAATTTTTTGGACGCGTGCTGATAATAAGATTCTCCCTGCCGGAAGAGGGCCGATTCGCGCAACGGGCCGGTTGGATATTTGCTTAGGAAATCGGCGTATTGTTTGGCGGCGTTATCATACATACCCCGTTGGTATAATCCATCGGCAAAATCGAGGTCCTTCTGTTCCTGGGAAACCGGAGGAGCCGCGTCCTGCGCCGCAACCCAGGGCATCAAAACGCCCAGATACAATGCAAGCAGGGAAAAAAGACATCGATATTTCTTCCTGCGGGAAATCCATCCGAAGAGAGTATTCATTCTCATGCCCATCGATCCTCTTCCTATCCTTCTCCGCGTCTATTTTCTGGCGGCCTTTCCTTCGGGTGGGAGCGCCGCGAAAGAGACATTCCAAACACCCGACCGGGCGCAGACATCCAGGATTCCGACAGCGTATTCGAGTGTGGAATCGCGGTCGCCCCGAATAATGACAGATTGATCGGGATATTGTTTGGCGATCCGGGCCAGTAACATCTGTAACTGGTTCATGGAAATAGGGCGTTGATTGACAATCAAGGTTCCATCGGCGCGAAGATTGACGATCAATTCTCCCAGCGTCCGCTTGGGCGGGGTGGCCGAATCGGCCGTAGGGACGGTGATCGATAGTTCGTTTTCCAACCGGGCAAACACCGAGGTGGTAATAAAGAAGATCAACAATAGAAAGATGACGTCGAGCATAGGTGTCATGGGGACAGCCGGTTCTTCGCTTGAAGATCGAGACAAGAAATTCATTGCTTTTTACCCATTCCAGATCGTATATGATCAAACGGTTCATTCATACGAATCGTCATGCCCTTTGGTTTCTTTAACGGCCGTTTTACGGCGAGTACGACGCGGAACGGGAGGTTTGGGTTGAAGTTCCGCCGTAGCCAGCTGATCGGAAATTTCCACCGCCACTTCTTCCATTTCGCCAATGAGCGATTGCAGTTTCCCGCGGAAAT
>CAZFOX010000254.1:0-7034 GCA_964520565.1 uncultured bacterium
CCCGGGTGCAGAAATGCAATCTCTGTTATACGCGCATTCTCGATGGACATGCGCCAGCCTGCGTGGAAATTTGCCCCCCCCAATGCCTGACCTTCGGTAAACGAGAGGAAGTTCTCGCGCTGGCCAAAAACCGTGTGGAATCCTATCCCGATCAATACATTCCCCACATATATGGAGAACACGAAGCGGGGGGAACCTCCTGGTTTTATATTTCCAACAAGCCATTCGATCAAATTGGCCTCGCACGAGTTGGGAACAATGCGCCTCCCGAATTAACGGAAACCATCCAGCACGGTGTCTTCAAAAATTTTCTTCCTCCACTGGCTTTGTTTGCAACCCTCGGGACCGTCATGAAAATCTTCCGCCGGGGGAATGAGGACGAGGAGCCGGAATCACATCACTCTCACGAACCCGTTCAACACTCTTTTTTCACTCCCGGTGTTTATGGGTTACTTGCAATGATCGGAATCGGGTTGATCATTGCATTCTGGCGATTTTTATCCGGCCTTGGAGCGGTTACCAATCTGAACGACCAGTATCCCTGGGGAATCTGGATTGCCATCGATGTCGCTACCGGCGTTGCGTTGGCCGCCGGGGGATTCACCACCGCCGCTCTGGTCCATATTTTCCACATCAAACGTTACGAGCCGGTGGTGCGGGCGGCCCTGCTCACCGCCGTTCTGGGCTATACGTTTGTAGTGTTGGGTCTGTTGATGGATTTAGGACGATATTATAACGTCTGGCATCCGTTGCTTCCCTCCATGTGGTCGGGACACTCGGTTCTTTTCGAAGTCGGTATGTGCGTCGTCTTTTATCTTCACGTTCTATATATTGAATTTCTACCTATCATCGTGGAACGTTTCAAAGGCCGGGTCGATCTTCCCGGCCGTTTTTCCCGTTTCAATGCAACACTGGAAACGATACTGCACGGAGCGGATATTACCCTTTCGCGCGTGATGATCTTTTTCATCATCGCGGGCGTTGTCTTGTCCTGCTTACACCAGTCATCGCTGGGCGCATTAATGCTGATCTCCCCTTCCAAAATGCATCCCCTCTGGTTCACCCCGATTCTGCCGCTTTTGTTCCTACTCTCCGCCATTATGGTCGGTTATCCGATGGTGGTCGTCGAATCGATACTAGCTTCAAAGGCCTTTGGGCGAAAACCGGAAATGGATGTACTAGCTCCACTGAGTCGTTTCATGCCGATTCTGCTATTTATCTATGGCGCATTTAAGATATGCGATCTGGAAATCCGCGGTGTTACCAATCAACTATGGGGGAACGATCTACGAGCCCTTTCGTTCGGAGTTGAAATCGTTTTGGGCGTCCTGATTCCTTTCATTATGCTTTGTTTCGAAAAGGTTCGCCGGCATCCGGCCTGGCTGTTTCTCATGGCGCTCTCGATTGTATTGGGAGTAGCCCTGAACCGCATCAATGTATTTATCATCGCATACAAACCTTATTATTCGGTTGAGCCTTATATCCCCAGTCTCGCTGAAATTGCGGTGACCGTGAGTCTGATTTCTGGATTAGTGTTGATATACCGTCTTGCCGTGACCTTTTTACCCGTTCTGCCAAAGGTTGAACGAGAATCTATCTCTATGAAGCAAAAGAGTCACATATCATGATCAATCGATGGCGTATTTTATTCATTTTGGGTATCCTTGCCGTTGGGGTTGTCTATTTTTCCCAGGCCGCCAATTTTCGGAAACACAGTGAGGCAGAAATTGATTGCACTCTCTGCCATACCGGTTCCAAGCCGACGGCAGATAATCCCCAATTAAAACCCTGCCCACGCCATACAGGGGAAATCGTACCTCTGGAGCGGATGGGTCCCCAGATCGTCATTTTGGATGAATTGCAAGAAATGGAAGATTTATATGTCCCGGTGCGATTCAATCACCAAACCCACGCTCATATGTCGAGTACGGTGGACGGTTGCAGCATGTGCCATCACTATAGTGAAAATACCCTGACTCCCTCTTCCTGTGCGGAATGTCATCCCCGGGACGTCATTCATGAAAATCTTGCCCAACCCGGGCTCAAAGGCGCGTATCACCGCCAGTGTGTCGGCTGCCATACTCAATGGGATACGAACACTGATTGTATAATCTGTCATGCCAAAAAAGCGGGAGGAAAATTAAACGGTCAGGCAACCACCTTTTCTGAAAAGCGACTCTATCCGCCTGTGAGCATGCGGGATCTGATTATTTATGAAACCAGTTACGAGACGGGAGACAAAGTTCCATTTCACCATAAGAGACACGCCGATCAATACGACCGGAATTGTGGAAACTGCCACCATTCCCAGGGGTGTGTAACATGCCACGAGCAGAAAAAGAATACATTACAACCGATGGGCTCGATCTCTCCCGAAGAGATGCACGACCGGTGCTTCGTCTGCCACGGCAACGCAGATTGTACATACTGTCATGGAAGGGCGGAGCAGGAAGTTTTCACGCATCAAAAAACCGGTTGGCCCTTGGCGGTCTTTCATGAAAAATTGCATTGCATGGATTGCCATACCCAACGGGGAGAGTATGCCCGTTTAAGTAACGAATGCAGTGCCTGCCACGCTCAGGGATGGAATCCGGACGCGTTCGACCATGCCGTGGTAGGCGTTCCTCTGGATGAAGTTCATCAAGAAGCCAGTTGCCAAGATTGCCATTCCAACAGCCTGAAACACGATGGAGAAAAAGTGATTCCCCACCAATCCATCGTGGAAGTCGATTGTTCCGCCTGTCACGACGATAAAAGAAAATACGATAAAGAAAAAGGATTTACCCGCTCGTAAAACAGATCAAATACGGTTGTGTTTTTGCGATGCGTTCCGGATTGATTTCAGCTGCCGGACCGATTTCATCGTCATGGCTTCTTTGGTTTCCAAATCCCGTGCTACTCGCAGAATTTCGGTGGCCTGTTTTTGGGGAACCACGACCACACCGTCGCCATCCCCCACGACAATATCGCCCGGACAAACCGTGATGCCGCCGCATTGTACCGGTTCGTTCTTCGACACATTGACGTAACGCCCCAGGGAGTTACTCGGCACGATTCCCCGGGTAAACACGGGAAATTTCATCCGTTCGATCTCCAGAGCGTCGCGGCAGCCGCCATCCAACACCGCCCCCGCAAATCCCCGCATTTTCGAACCGGTCGCCATGATCCCACCAAAAGCGGCCACATCCACCCCATCGGGGCCGTCCATGACGATCACGAGAACCTTCCCGGGTTCTTCCGTGTCGATCAATTCCAACGCCATGCTGGGTGGTTCCTGGAGGGTCGAAGGCTGAGCCAGGACAGTTACCGCTCTTCCGCACAGTTTCGTTGGAAACAAAGGGCGAATCTCATGCGACATATAACAGCTATTCCCCGTTACCCGATCGGCAGCATCCGAGATCGAGGAAGTAGTTAATCCGGCTAGTCCTTGAACCAACGGATCGTCAATGCGACCGGCGGTATACTGCGCCGACTGGCACGCCACCAGGAAGTTTCCCAGAAAGAATACAAAGCCCAGCGATATCATGGAATTCCATATCATGTTCAATTTCTCCGATTTTCTCTTCATATCGAATTACCTTGTTCTGGATAGTACCAACGCATTTACTATATCATTCCGGAGAAGGATCGATCAATGACTTTCAGCGCAGGGGATGATCACTGTGGTTTCATAACCTTTCTTTTTATGATAGGGTCAATTATGGAAATATTGAGTCGTATGAAGAGACGAAATGCGAATTTATTCTTTCGTCCTTACAGGGCTTAAAGCAAGAATATTTCTTCAATGGGGTAAATAAATACTTGATTATTATCAGGATGTTTTGGAGAAAGGGATTATGATAAAACCATTCACAAGATTACGAAACAACCGGCGTGCTTTTTTGAAAGGTATAGGATCGATCGGGCTTCTCACGGGCATGGCGAACTATTCGTATGAAGAGGAAGTCGCCCAAACCACGCAAAATGTCAATCGAAGTTCGAGTCCTTCCGAACTGCGCATTACGGATATGCGCGTGGCCGTTCTGCGGGATATTCCCATGCGATGCCCATTGATCCGCATCGATACCAACCAGGGGATTTACGGGTTGGGGGAAGTACGGGACGGTGCAAGTGAAAAATACGCCCTTTTCCTTAAAAGCCGTCTTCTGGGAGAAAATCCTTGCAATGTGGAAAAATTGTTTAAGTTGATCAAGCAGTTCGGGCATCACGGCCGCCAGGGGGGCGGCGTTTCCGGTGTGGAAATGGCGCTTTGGGATTTGGCCGGGAAGGCATATGGCGTACCCGTTTATCAAATGCTTGGTGGGAAATACCGCGACCGGATTCGAATCTATTGCGATACGACCATCTCATCCGATTCGGCGGTATTCGCCCAACGCATGAAAGAACGAAAAGACGCGGGTTTCACCTTTCTTAAAATGGATCTGGGAATCTCGCTGTTGCGGGATATTCCCGATACCGTGACGGGGAATATGGATCGCCGCAATTACTCGTCAACACCCCATCCATTTACCGGGATCGAAGTCACCGAAAAAGGAGTCCAGCATCTCGCGGAGTACGTGAAAACAGTTCGTGAGGTTATCGGGTATGAAGTTCCCCTTGCCGCCGATCATTTCGGCCATATCGGCGTTAATAGCTGCATCCGCCTCGGGAAAGCCTTGGAACCGTATCAACTCGCCTGGCTTGAGGATATGGTTCCCTGGCAATATCCGGAATTGATGAAGAAAATCGCCGACGCCGTCGATCTACCGATCCTCACTGGGGAAGACATTTATCTGAAGGAAGAATTCATTAAGCTGATCGATATGGGAGCGGTCGATATGATTCATCCCGATCTCGCCACAGCCGGCGGAATTTTAGAAACCAAAAAGATTGGCGATTATGCGGAAGAGAAAGGAATTCCGATGGCCCTGCATTTTGCCGGGAGCCCTGTCTCCTGTATGGCCAACGTGCATTGCGCAGCCGCCACACAGAATTTCCTGGCACTTGAGAACCATTCGGTCGATGTTCCCTGGTGGAGCGACCTCGTCATCGGAGTTTCCAAACCCATCGTTCAGAAAGGCTTCATCCCCGTCCCCGAAACGCCAGGATTGGGGGTCGACTTGAACGAGGAGGAGATCAAGAAACATCTTGCCGATCCCGGGTATTTCGAACCGACCGAAGAATGGAACAAGTCGAGGTCACACGATCGTTTATGGAGTGGATGGAAAAGGAATGGAGGGATTCGACATGCGTAACCGCTGTATTGCAATACTGGGATGTTTCCTGTTGATATCGGCCAACCTGGCGTTTTGCCAGTATGGGACATTTACGAAAGAACAACGGATTCATTATACTTCAAAAAATCCTTTCGAACGTTTCGAAGACGGGCGTCCCAAAGTACCGGATGATCTCCTCGAGCGCATGAAAAAAGTCACGATTGAAGAAGCCTGGGAAGTTCTGCAGGGGGATGGCTATCGTTATCAATTCGAGGGCGATTGGATGAATATCCATCCCGATCTGGTTTTGGTGGGGCGCGCGGTTACCGCCGCTTTCGTTCCCAAACGTCCCGATCTGGAGGAAGTCACCAACGAACTGGGCAAACTGGACAACCGTATTGGCGCGCAAAACTCCTGGATTATCGACACGCTGGTCGAAAACGACGTCATCGTCATCGATCTCTTTGGGAAAGTGAAAGAAGGAACCTACGCGGGCGACAATCTGGCCACTTCGATCTATTCCAAAAGCAAGACGGGCATGGTAATCCATGGCGGGATTCGCGATTTGGACGGGATATTCGATATCCCTAATTTCAGCGTGTTCGTGCGAGGCGTCGATCCGACGGGCATCAAGGATGTCACCCTCATGGGGATCAACATTCCCATTCGAATCGGACAGGTTACCGTAATGCCCGGCGACGTCGTTCTTGGGCGGCGCGAGGGCGTTATTTTTATCCCTCCACACCTGGCGCAAAAAGTCGTTGAACGTTCGGAAAAAATCCGGCTTCAGGACGAGTTCGGCCATCAACGCCTGCGGGAAGGGAAATACACTCCCGGCCAAATCGACCGCAAATGGACCCCGGAGATCGAAGCCGATTTCGAACAATGGAAGAAAGAACGGGGAAACTCATAACCGAGTTCGTTTCATGAAAGCCAAAGATTTTCGTGCACTATCGCATCGAATACTTCTTTATGCGAACAGTAATGTTTCGTGCATCGATTTTCTTCGCGAGATAACGAAGATACTTTTGGAATTTTCCCGATGCAATTCTGTCGAGCTGCATATCAAGCAGGAAGAGGAATGTTATCATTTCAAACAATCGGGACGTTCCTCGCAGCCGGAGGGCGTTGAGATCATTCATTTCAAAGATAAAACCCCGGCCTGCTTTTTGATGGACGCTCCCAATCGGCGAACATTGGAAAACATCCAACAGATCGTTGAAGAACAATCAGCCGTTTTAGCCTCTACCGGGTTCTCGCGATATGGAAGTATATGGACCGGCAATATCCGAGATTCTTTGCTGCAATCGATCGATTTCAATCCAGTCGAAATGGATAAAGAACGAAACGGCATCTATCCGGACATGGAAAACGGGAATTCATCCCTAGCCATCATTCCATTGATAAGCCGCGATCGATCCATTGGATTGATACAACTGAAAAGCAGGAAGGCCAATTTTTTTACCGAGGAAGATATCTTTTTTTACGAGAACATCGCTCAGAAAATTGTGCTGGCATTCGAAAACCGAAGCATTCAGTCCCGGTTATGCGAGCGGGTTAAAGAACTGACCTGCCTGTACAATCTCGCTCTGTTGAACGAACGTCCCAACATAACCTTTGAAGAGATACTTCAAAGCATTGCCAATATGTTGCCATCCGCCTGGCAATATCCCGATATCACGGCCAGCCGTATCCTCTTTGACAACCGTTCCTATCAATCTGCCAATTTCCGCTCCGGAGACTCCCTGCAATACGCGGAGATTATCGTTCATGGGGTGCGGCGCGGCCGCATTGAAGTGGTATACCTGGAAGAAAAACCGGTTTTGTATGAAGGGCCTT
>CAZFOX010000255.1:0-7013 GCA_964520565.1 uncultured bacterium
CTATTCAACGATTTATTGCCACTTTTTCCGTTTGGTTTTTATGGAAGATGCGTTTTAAATTGTGAAATTGGTAATAATAACAGATGGGTTGTTTACGGCAGGCATTCAATTTGCAATTGATTTTGACGTGAGAATCTCCTTCATTAATGCATCCGGTGTTATCGGCGTTGCTTCTCCTTGCTCGAATCCGCGTTTCTTTTGAAAAGGGTAACGCGCATAATTCTTTACGGTGAATTGTCTATTTTTATGGATTAGCATAAAATTAGCACATCACCACATATAACAGTATTTTTTATAAATGGAACTACTAGCTAAAGATATTTGAAATTCAGGGTTAAGTAAATTCTTTCAAGGCTCAAAAGGTATTCTGAGAGATAAATTTGCAGAATCGCCTGGAAAGAATCTAATAAGATATTGAAATATGGGAATTTAGGGAAGTGGGCCATTCAGGAATCGAACCTGAAACCTGCCGATTAAGAGTCGGATGCTCTACCAATTGAGCTAATGGCCCATCAAACGAGATGAAATAGTACCGATTATCTCTAATTTGTCAACCAGCCCTTCTTCGAGAAAGCGTGTCGCGAAGGGATTTCATGAATGCCGATCTTTTTTGAAGCTATGCGCTAGCCTTCGGGATGAGTTGAATTTATACTTCCCCTCTACAAGCAAAATTTATTTTTTGTGCTATAGTACTGAATAAGGAAAGACCATTCTATGGGTTGGTTGGTAAACCATGCTGACACGCTTGATTGAAATGGTCAGTTTTATCCTGGCGAAATCCATGGAAAACGAGGAAGACGACTGGGGTCTTCTGCGGACGGAACTGACCGAACAATTAGAGGGTCGAGGATTCAATGGGCATGAAATCGACATCGCTTTCGAAGTGGCGAATCGAATTCGGGCCCGCGTGGAAGAAGGGCCGTTTGTATCCTTCCCGATCAAGACGAATCAGGTCTATCAATTTTTAGAAGAACTCAAACTGAGCAAGGAATCCCGGGGTTATCTGTTGCGCATGGTGCAGAGCGCCATTCTCACCCCCCAACAACGGGAAGATGTTGTGGAACGCGCCTTTCTTCTGGATACCAATGAAGTAAATGTGGAAGATATTCAGTTCCTTGTCAATCAGGTGTTGGGAGGCGATGCCTGGCCGGGAGAAGATTCCCCGTCGATGTCTTACGTTCTTCACTGAAAACATTGCTACTCACTCCGGTATCGTTTTTATCATCTCAGTCCCCCAACCGGTAGACAGGGGATAGTATGGTACATTGTTTCTGTGGTACACTCGCAATTCCCTGAATCTGCGTCTACAATTCTCATCCCTAAAGCCGGTATTGAATCCCGGGAAGGAGGCAATCTCTTTGAGCGAGAACGAGTCTCAATCTCATTCGTTCGACGAACAGTTGAATCCATTGCGGAAGGCTATCGACGAGATCGACGAGCGAATATTAAAACTGATCAATGATCGGGCCAAGGTTGCGCAGGAAATCGGCAAGATCAAAAACCATCATGCCAGCGATTATTACATTCCCTCGCGTGAGAAGGCCGTTCTGAAGCGGCTGCGCGAGAAGAATTCCGGCCCTTTGCTTGCCGAGGCGATTGAATCGATCTTCCGCGAAGTGATCAGCGCCTGCCGGGCGCTGGAGACCAATCTGCACATCGCCTATCTGGGCCCGGCCGGATCGTACCACCATTGCGCCGCCCAGGCGCATTTCGGCCGTTCTCCCGAGTTTATTCCCGCGGATACGATTCGGGGTGTATTCCATGAGGTCGAATGCCGCCGGGTGGATTACGGTGTGGTGGCGATCGAAAACTCGATTGAAGGCAGTTTGGGACAAACGCTGGATTATCTGGCTCATTCCAACAACCGTGTTGTCGGCGAAATCTACTATCCAGTTTCTCACAATTTGATCAGCCGTTCCGAGCTACACGAGATCGAGCGTATTTACGCTCATCCCCAGGCTCTGGGCCAATGCCGGCAATGGCTGGAGTCCAATCTTCCCAAAGCGCAGCAGATCGACGCCTCCAGCAATACGGCAGGCGTGCAACGCTGCCAAACCGATCCCAAGGCGGCGGCGATTGCCAGCAGCGTAGCCGCCGAGATGTTCGATGTGCCCATTCAGGTGCGCGGCATCGAGGATTTCGCGGGGAACACAACGCGTTTCTTTGTGATCGGTTCCGAACCCATGCCTCCCAGCGGCGACGATAAAACCTCCCTGGTAGTCTTTCTTCGGGACCAGGTGGGTGCGTTGTATTCCATGCTCGAACCTTTCAAAAAACACAAAATCAACTTAACCAATATTGTGTCGCGCCCAACCCGGCAGGAAGCCTGGCAATATATGTTTTTCCTTGAATGCCAGGGACATATTGACGATCCAGAATTGAAATTAACGATAGACGACATTCGCGACAGCAGTCTCTATCTTAAAATCCTGGGTTCTTATCCTCACGCTCATGTCGCCAAACGGGATTTGATACCCAATTCCGCATGAGCGCCCGGCGTTCAGGGCAATCGATTTCGGGCGGGAATGAGGAATAGTAGAGGTAATGGATCAGATTCCCTTTCAACATTTGGGCATTTACGGCGTCGGTCTATTGGGCGGTTCCCTTGGCCTTGCTTTGAAGGGGCTGTTTCCTTCTCTCCGAATCGTGGGTATCGGACGTTCCAAAGAACGCCTGCAAACTGCATTGGATCGAGGTGCTATTGATGAATTTACCTGCGATCCCGCTACCGTTTTTCCCCGCCTGGATTCGCTTGTATTATGCACGCCGGTACGAATGGTTCCTCCGGCTCTGCGGGCTGCCCTGCCTGCTCTCGCATCCAATGCCGTCGTCACCGATGTGGGAAGCACCAAGGCAATTCTCGTTCGGGAATGTGAATCGGTCATGGAAGGGCGTGGCTATTTTGTAGGATCGCATCCAATGGCCGGTTCCCATAAAACCGGCATGGAAGCCGCTCGAGCCGATCTGTTTCAAAAAAAAATCTGTATTGTAACCCGGACAGAACGTTCCTATCCCCCCGCTGTGGAAGCCGTGATAGTCCTCTGGCGTGTGGTCGGCATGCGAATTGTACAATTGGATCCTGCCGAGCATGATCGGTTGACCGCTTTTTCCAGTCACCTTCCTCACTTGATCGCATCGGCCTTATGCCACGCGGCCAAATCCCAGGGAAAAGAGATCGATCCCGTTTTGGGTAACGGTTTTCGAGATACGACCCGCATCGCCCAGGGCGATCCCTCCATGTGGGTGGATATCTGTTTGGAAAACCGGGAAGCCATCCGGGATTCGCTTCAATCATTTCAATGGATTCTCAAGGATTTCTGCGATCGACTCGATTCCGCGGACGAGGCTGCCATCCGGGATTTTCTCGCCGAAGCGCAGCGTTGGAAAAAACGTAAACGCTCTTCCTGACGGTCTTTGCTCTCCAAAATACCGGCTCAATGCTCCTAGCGCTTTTAGATGCCAGTGAGTATAGTGTTAACTTTGCTATTTGGGATTCATGGAGACTAAACCATGCGGCAAATCGATCCAATTCTTTCTGGATTGATCCTGGTATTACAGATATTGGTATGCCTGGGAACGGCAGATGCTCTGTCGGCAGCGCCAGCCGAACCGCCGGAGCCGCTTCGTGTGTTTAGTTTATTCGAAACTTCGTTTCCCGTTTCCCTTTCTTTCCAAAATCCCTTCGACGCTTCCGACATCCAGGTGGATGCGGAGATCCGTCGCGAACGGGACGAGCCATTTCTCGTTCCCTGTTTTTTCGATGGGAAAGAATGGAAACTCCGGTATACTCCCTCGCAAACCGGTTCCTATACTTTCCGAATACAGGCAAAAACCGCTCATGCCTCTCTGGAGGCCGCTTCCGGCTCTTTTCAGGCGGCCGAAGGGGACCGGCGGGGATTCATCCGGGTCAGCCAGAAAAACAATCGTCATTTTGTTTTCGATAATGGAGATTCGTATTTCGCCCTTGGAGAGAACCTTGGTTGGGTGAATTGGAATAACGTTCCGGAATTAATCCGGTGGACCGGTTATCTGGATGAATGTGCCGAAGCCGGAATGAACTGGATTCGCATTTGGATGTGTTCCTGGGGAATGACCGAACTGACCTGGACGCCCTGGAATAATCGGTACCACGGATACAAGCAATACGATATGGTTATCGCCCAGGGAATCGACGGGATTTTCCAGGAAGCGGAAAAACGGGGGATTTATATCCAGTGGGTAATCAATCACCACGGCCAGTATTCCAAACAAACCAATCCGATCTGGAACGAAAACCCCTTCAACATCGAAAATGGCGGTTTCTTAAAAGAACCTCCGGAATTTTTTACCAGCGAAGAGGCCAAACATCATTACCGAAACCGCCTGCGTTATCTGGTCGCCCGTTGGGGATATAGCACACATTTGATGGCCTGGGAGTTTTGGAACGAAGTGAATCTAACCTTCGGTTTCGATTTCCCTGCGGTCAAACAGTGGCATGAGGAAATGTCGCAATACCTCCGTGACATCGATCCATACGACCATCTCCAGACAACCAGTGTTTCGGGAGATTACGAGAATATTTATACGATCGAGGGGCTCGATTTCCTTCAAACTCATGCGTATGAAAGCAACCTGATCGGCAAATTAGCCTCTACCACAATCCGCCGCGTCCGGGATTATCCCAATATTCCTCATTTCTTTGGCGAAATGGCCTACGATTGGCGTGGCCCCACCAAGAACGATCCTACCGGGATCAGTCTGCATAACCAATTGTGGGCGTCCGTGCATGCCACCAGCGATGCGGGAACCGCCATGACCTGGTGGTGGGATAATTGGGTACGTCCCAATCGGCTCTATCCCCATTTCCGGGCGCTGGCCGATTATCTCGAGGGTGTCGATTGGATGGGGGATCCCTTGGTTCCCATGCCGGTCGTCATTAAACCCAAAGAGGATAATATCGGTCCACTGATCTTCGTTCCCCCACTCGGTTGGGAAAATACCCGGCGGACTCGATTCACGATCCGTGAATCCGGCGAAGTGGAGGGACTGAATGAATGCACACAGTTCGTTCATGGCGAAGGCCATCGTTCCATGGCGCCCAATCCGATTTTTCTGATCGAATCGGATCGGCCGGTGGAGTTCGGGTTTCGGATCGAGGAAATCTCCGAAAACGGGGCGAAATGCTCGGTCTGGCTCGACGAACGGGAGGTGATTCAGCGGGCATTCGCTCCTGGAGAAAAAGATTCTACAATGGGCGATCGTGGAGTAGTTGCTCTGACCGTTCCTCCCGGACGCCATAATATTAAAATTCTGAACTCCGGCACGGATTGGTTCAAAGTTCAATACTATTCGGCCTGTGGACTCTTGCAGCGTCCACAGGCGTGGGCGCGCGGAAACCGCGAACGGATTTTGCTTTGGTTGCATGACCGGCTTCATCAATTAGCGTTCGTTTCGGGTGGATTGTCTCTCGATCCCATCCAAGCGTCGTCGTTGATATTGCCCGGCCTGACGGAAGGCGAATATCGAGTCGAACCATTCGATCCCTATACGAGAGAATGGGGCGAAGTCCTTTCGATTCAAGCGGGCGCGGAAGGATTGGCGGTTCCTTTTTCAGTGTTTGAGAAAGACAGGGCGTTTCGTATACGCCGGGTAACGGCAGGCGTTGAAACGCCTCTCCGATAAATGTTAAACGGTTTCGCAATCGGAACCGAGGAGGATTGGTTTCCATGTTTGAATGGATGAATCGACACAAAAAAGACATCATGACGTACACGCTTTGGCTGGTCATCCCGTCCTTTATTGTTTTATACGGATACGGGGAATGCCAGAAACCACAGCGAATGGAATGGGTGGCGCGGGTAAATGGTGAATCCATCACGGAATATGAATGGTCTCAAACGATGGATAATATCCAGGAGCGGATGAGACAATACGGGCAAGATGTCGAGCGCGAGAAATTGCGCGCCCAGGCGCTCGACGCCAGTATCACGCTGACATTAAATCGTCAAAAAGCGGAAGACCTTGGCGTTCATACCATCGACGCCGAAGTCTCTCAGGCGATTCGCGAAATGCCCTATTTCAAGGATCAGGCCGGGAATTTCAACGTCAATATTTATCGCGGCCTCTTGCAGCGAGTAGATCGAAACCCGATTCAATTTGAGGAAGAGCAACGCGATGCGATCACGCGCAGCAAACTACAGGCGGCGGTTGCCAACACCTTGTTTCCCGCGGGTAACGAAGTCAAGCGGATCGTGCAACGTGACGAACAGAAAATTCAGCTGGAATACCTGGCTTTTGAACCGAGCCGCTATGTGAACGATGTATCGCCAGCCGCCGATGCCATGCAGAAATTCTTTGACGAACGCCGCGAAGATTACCGAATCGCCGACCAGCGGCGAGTGGCATATGCACGGTTTTATCCCTCCGCTTTCATCGCTCAGGCGACCTTCTCCGAATATCAGTTGAATCGTTTCTTCGAAGAAAACCTGGAATCCTATCGTGTTCCCGACGCGGTGAGGGTGGAATACCTGACCTATCGCGATCAGGATTTCACAAATCAGGCACAAGCCAGCGAGGAAGAAATTCAGAAGTATTTCGAAGAACACAAATCCACTTTTAGCCATCCTCCCCAGGTTCAGGTGAAGTATATTGTCCAACCCCTGGCCGATCTGATTGCCAAACAGACAGCGACGGATGAAGAAATCCAGGATTATTACGACAAAAACATTCAACGCTTTACTCACGAGGAACAGGCCAAAGCGCGGCATCTTCTTTTGCAAACGACTCCGGATACTACTCCCGAAACCGAGGAAGCGATTAAAAACCGGCTATTGGAAATCCGCAAGGAAATCGCGGACGGCCTTTCGTTTGAAGAAGCGGCTAAAAAATATTCCGACGGCCCCAGCGCGGAAAAGGGGGGCGACCTGGGTTATTTCGGACGGGGACAGATGGTTCCGCCTTTTGAAAAAGCCGCTTTTGAGTTGCCTTTGGGGCAAATTTCCGAACCGATTAAAACCCAGTTCGGCTATCACTTG
>CAZFOX010000256.1:0-5476 GCA_964520565.1 uncultured bacterium
AGTCATTACCGCCCATGACGATGGGAAAAACCAGGTTGACATCAGAATCGATAAGAATACGGCCGTTGCAAAAATCGATACTCGTAAGACAAAAAGGCCAAAATGCGATTTCGTCCATCAACTGATCCGTCAAAAAATCCAGGCGGCGCCGGCAAAGACCGCTAAAAAGGCAAAAGCGAAGAAGTGTTCGCGGGATATCCGCATCCACCTATCCCGAAAAAATGATTGTTCATGAAAAAAGAAATCAGGATCTTCATCGGAAGCCGCGGGGAATTGACGGTTGAAGATCTTTCGCCGGTTGAACTTCAAATGTTGAACCGAATAGGCTTGACTTCCTGGAACAGCCGAATCGGCGGAAGAGACATCCTACTCCCCGACATTCCCGATGAGGCATACGGGAAGGCCTTGATTACGCCAATACAGAGAAACAGGAAGAAGGCAGGTCGGAAACAAATTTTTACAGCCAGGCGGAGATCCATTTTCAAGCAGGCCGCATCATGCAATTTATGCGGTCATGAATGCGGAGGAAAAAGGATGGAGGACGGAATTTGCCCCGTCGATATGCCGGTTCGTATTCATCAGCACTATGTCCATTTGGGAGAAGAAAAAGAAATTGGAAAGTCCCTGGTGATCGAGGTTAACGGCTGCAATTTGTCATGCAGGTTTTGTCAAAGGCCGATGTTGATCAGGCCAAACAAGGCCGAATTCGCGCCATCTTCGGACGAGATTTGGAAAGAAGTGGAAAGGGAGCATGAAACCGAAAATGTTGAGAGCATATCGTTTTTAGGGGGCAACCCCGATCAATCCTTCCCGGGCATCATGGAGATCCTTGAAAAGGCTCCTGACTGGGCCGCGATGCTCCCCGTCGTCTGGCATTCAAACGGGTATTCAAAGCAGGAATTCTATGCCCTCTTGAAGGGTATCGTTGATATTCTCGTTTTTGACTTCAAGTATTTTAATGACGAGTGTGCCGTCAGATATAGCGGGGCCCCTCGATACAGGGAGATTGCCACGAAGGCATTGCGCGAGATTCACCGGAATGAATACTTTCCCTTGGTCATCGTTCGCCATCTCATATTGCCAGGCCATTGGGAGTGTTGTCAGAAGCCGCTTATCGACTGGCTTAAGCGACAAAGAATCAATTGCCTGTTCAATCCGATGAGGCATTACAAACCATTAGCGCGGGAATACCTTGAAGACAAGGAAATGAATTCTCCCCTCCCAAATGATCAAGCTGAACGAATGATCGAATTTACGGTAAAATCCGGATTAAGGATAACGACACCGAATGACGATAAGCTCATTTCGGGCAACGCGCTAGCGAGAAAATGTCGCTGTAGCGTGGTCGGTATATCGGGGAGGGAAAGGCCAGAACATTGATTCCTGGTGATCGGATGACACAAATGGTTAATAAATATATTTTTTCATCCGGACAGAAATCAAATTATTTTGCATACCGCGTGAAGCTGATACGAACGCTGTCAGCTTTAGGGCCGATGGCGGAGAATTATCAGGCGAATCTATTTCTGCGGAACCGGACGTTCCTTAATAATCTGATCAATTCCCGGAAAGACGGGTTTACGTTTGACCTCCGGATCATTTCACGGCCGGAACCGGAACTCCCTTATCGCGGAAAAATCGAAATCGTCTTCATCTGCCGCTGCGAGGTCGGAGACAACGGGTTAGTTGAGGATCATCGACAACAGATCTTACGGCTTCTATGCGTATCCTTCCCCGAATATGAATATGAAGCTGTCGCGGCGGGGAAGATACCCAGCTTTCTCTGCCCTTTTGAAATACGTCACGTGTCTAGGATCGAACATCGGGTTCACGATATTCGCCTTGACTCGTTGTTCGAAAACAGACCGAACCGATTGATTGGATTTTCTGAGGCCGACTTTTCCAAACAGGCAAACATTACGAAGAAGCGGTCGACGAACTCGGTCATCCGTCACATTTTCCCTTTTATATACAAAGGTATTGAATTCGACAACTTATTTAATTATTTGCTTCTCCACCATCATCCAATGGCGATCTCCTGTCGCCTTAGACCTGCCGTTCTGACATCCGGAGACGAAGCCTTCATCGAAAGACAAATCGCCAAATGCGAAAAGGCGTTGCATGCATTTCCCCCGCATAAAATAGTTTTAAGGACTCAGGTTCAGTCACTCGTGCAATGCCAGACGGCCAGGTTATTCGCTCTTAGAGCCAATGCCGTGAACGGCTCTATTGAAATCGCTTCACCTTCACCCCTCCCGGTATCGACTGTTGACATGTTCGGATCGTTGATTTCGACATCGGGGGAATCGAAGAATTTCCGTACAGATATGAACTTCGCTCCTTATCTGTCAGGAGGTTATAAAATTCGACAGGTCTCCGATGTTCGGGGGAGGGACGCTTTTACGAATATGGAAATCATGTTTCCTGATTCTTTATCGGTCCATAACCGATTACGCCGACTGTCCTCCCTTCATGACATGGATGAAACGGCATCCTTTTTCCGCTTTCCCCCTTCATCTCACGAAAAGCTGGGCGGCGTGGATTCAAAGAATTGGCGTGCCATTCCTTCCCCGGAAGATGTCATCTCTAACGGCACCCTTCTCGGCCTTTCGAGTCATCTTGATAGCGTCCAGCCGATTACGATCGGGGAAGAAGACCGGAAACGGCACGTTTATATCGTCGGTCAAACCGGGACCGGCAAAACGACGTTGATGAAGACGATGATTCAGGACGACATCCGCTCCGGAAAAGGCGTATGCATTGTCGACCCTCACGGGGACCTCTATGAAGACGTTTTGGGAAGCATTCCTGAATCGCGGATGGATGACGTAGTCCTCCTCGATCCGACAGACGCCGAATTTCCCGTTGGCCTAAACCTTCTGGAGTGTAAGGCGCCCGGATTAAGACACTTCGTAGCTCAGGAGCTCGTCGGTATCATTCGACGCATGATGCAGGATGAATACGGGCACGATACCCAAATGATCGGGCCGATATTTTTTCAGCATATGAGAATGAATTCGCTTCTTGCGATGTCGAATTCCGAAGATCCCGGAACCTTGTTGGATCTGTACAATATTTTTTATTCCAAGGGCTATTGGAAGCGGTGGAGGCCGCATGGAAACAGTGATCCACTTCTGGAACGATGGGTGCAACAAGTCCTCCCGAAGACGGATTACCTGAGCATGACTTCAGACGGCATGGCTTTAGGCGGATATTTCGGAAGCAAGTTCGAAGGATTCGTTTTTGATCCTTTCCTCCGAAATATGTTCGGCCAAAAAAAGTCGAAGATCGACCTTCAGGCTATCATGAATACCGGAAAAATCCTGCTCGTGAAACTTGCCAAAGGCGAGCTCACCGAGGAAAACTCTCGTTTCCTTGGTATGATATTCATTTCCAAGCTTGTTGCTGCGGCAATGGGAAGAGCAACCGTCCCGAAAAGCGAACGAAGAGCGTTTCATGTCTATGTGGACGAATTCCAGTCGATTGCTACGGAGGGATTCATTTCCCTTCTTTCAGAAGGAAGAAAATTCGGCGTAAGCCTTACGTTGGCCAACCAGTTTTTGAGCCAGATTCATGACCAAAGAGTAATGAAAGCCGTTTTTGGAAATGCAGGAACGATTATCGGTTTTCGAATGGGGCTGGACGATGCCAAGCTTCTTGAACAAAAATTCTTTCCTAGCTTCAACTGTCATGACATTGCCAATCTTCCGAATTGGAATGCCTACGCCGTGACTTTATCCGGGGGGAAAGCGACGGCTCCCTTCAGTTTCGAAACGATCCCTGATACCGTCAGTCCAAGCCAAGAACGCGCGGGAATTATCCGAAAAATGGCTCGAAGCAGATATGCTCGTACGAGAGCCGAAGCCGAAGACGAAATAGGCAGAATACTGCTTACCGAAAAAGATGAGGGATGCGAGTTCGAACAGATCTTAGGCATTTCATGATTGCGATAAGAAAATTGGGATTCCTGCGAATGATTTTCTACTTATCGGGATTGGAATAACGATTTATATCAAATGCCTTGACATTCTTACCGTAGACAAATATATAAACTGCGAATATATAAAACGAGCGATAGGCGGCCATGAATACCATTTGGTCGAAACCCACAATCTCAGAGTCGGTGGCTAAGTTTATTTCGATATTTTTTGAACCAGGCGAAATTGAATTCCGGTCGACAAGTCGATCTGAAGCCGTAATAAGCGTTTATTCTTACGAAGAAGATTTTGATCAAATTTGGGGTGTCGACGGAAAGAGCAAAGGTTTTTTCTCGTTAGATATTAAGTCCCTCCCTCGCAAGGATATTATTCTCATTATAGATGAGGCCGCCGAAACCAGTTGGGATCATAAAAGTATGATTAAGCGATTTCTCGGCCCGGTGGAATTCATCCTGACTTTTGCTTCATGGATGAAGGAAGCAAAATCGACTCACCCAAGCATCCGGCTCTTCGTTGTATGTCCGACGAAAAGGAAAATCAGCGCGGAGTTGAATGAATTGGGCCGCGAGTACGGACTTGACGCGGAAAAAATATTATCTTGGATTAAAATTATCGATTCTAATGGAAGGGCTGACTTAAGCGATATTTTGGTCTCGCTCATGGATTCCATTTTAAAACCAAGGGAGCATTCCCCGGCATTAGTCGAATCGTTACCGGAAAAGGTCATTAAAGTCCAATATCTTGAAAAAATAGATTCGTTGGAAAGACATTTGTTCAATAATGTTCTAGGGTTGATGTTTTTTCTTGATAATGACGTCGTTTCGGCCGAAGCCAAGGCGTTGAAGCGATTTATTTCTTTAAACCAGATATTGCCTGAATTATCGGTTGATGCAGGGTATCCATGGATCAAATGGACTGAATCGCCGTTTGATGGATTATTAAAACGCTATTTGAGATTGGATTGCCACGAAATAAGGATACATCTCATCGACGATATGTTGGGTGATGAAGGATGGGACAAGGTAATTACCAAATGGCTTGGCTTGAATCAGGATATGGAAAAAGAGATTTATGGAATCAAAATAAAAATATTTCCTCATCAAGATACAACTCAGCTTGTCGATAGATTAGCGAGGAAACAGCGATTCGAATTATTTAATGAATTTGCTCCTCCATCTGAAAATAAAACTCATGCCGATTTGGTATTGTTAGATTTGCGCCTATTCGCTAAAAATGATCCTAGGGAAATTGATTGTTTTAGAAAGCTATATCCTCTTGCGAAGCAACTATCTGATGATAGATTTCGCGAGAACATCCCAATAAAACAAAATCTTGAAATCATCGAAAATTGGCTGAAAGAAAAATATCCCGCAAGGGAGAACGATGCCTACTATCATGCTTTAACTATATTGCCCATGTTGATTCACATGATCGACCCGGCATTGCCCGTTATTCTATTTTCTTCAACGGGCCGGCGAAAAATTGTTGATATTCTGAAGAATTATGAAAATATTAAAACGAATTTCGAAAAGCCGAGA
>CAZFOX010000256.1:5486-6999 GCA_964520565.1 uncultured bacterium
AGGCCTTATATAAAGCCGGGAGAATCGCTTTACCCCAGCTATATTACAGAAAAGTTGATGCTTTCTTGGAACAGGTATCAAATCGAAGTTCTTACGAATATCTGAAGAATTATTATTGTTCTTTTTCAACTGATAAGAAAAATGATTGGCACGTGGAGATCTTTATAGACGAATCCGGGGATGCCGCTGCGCAAATCGTCCTGGGCGGGATTGTGGCCATATTTCCGCCCGGTACTGATTATTCTGAATATAATTTAAACATTAGCACTAAATATGAAAAGGAATATGAAACAATCGAAGTAAGTCCGCGTCCCAGCTGGAAAGATTATATGAGATCGAAAAGAAGAGACATCGCGAATGATATAAGAGAAATTTATCCTATAGAACGAGGTCAGTTATTTTTATCTGCAATTTCTATAACGGGAAGCCTAGCTGAAGCCGTTTTTTGTGATACTGTCCAATACGGATCGACCCAAGATGAAATCGTCGGAGATAATCTTTATCGAGAAATGTTCAGATGTTTAATTGAAACTGCGATTTACGGTTATGTACAAGAAATCATTCCAGCTGGAGAAAGAATTACCTTCTCCGTAAGAGGAGCAACGAGAGCTATTCCTGAACCTGAATATGGTTTTGCTGATTCGATGAAAAGAAAATGGGGTAATAATAGTTCATTTAAGAAAGGTAAGAACTATGTAAAATTCGTTGGAAAAGATTCTATTCGCCCCATGGTAGATGAGATTATGCGTGAATATCGCAATTCACAATATGCGCCTTTCCCTGAAATAATTAGGGCCTATCCTTTAAACAGTTCAAAATATGAGGGAGACGAGCATAGCCAATTTCTCCATTATTGCGCTGATGTAATATTAACTAATACAAGGGGAAGGCAAGACAACTTTAAATATTTATGGGATAAAGGATTTAAAATTAAATATGATCACGAAAGACAAACTCGACTAACGTCACAACGGCTTATTATGAATGGAAGAAACGCTGAGGGAGCTTTAGAAAGTAATAAAATCATAGTAGCCTTGCCGATGGAGGCCGCCGGATACGCGACAATATTGTACTGTCGTTTGCTGAAAAGAGCTTTCGAAAACATGAATAGTGGAGAAATCGAGGCGTTCGTCAACGGTTTGTTCAAGAAGAAAGCAATTTATGAGAATGAAATTGTTGGAAAAGCTGTGCGGGCAGCTGGTGATGGCTTCATTATTACCGATGGCCGTGAAGAGGAATATTTTGCCGGCCCAGGCGCTTTAATCGAAAGAATTAATCTTAATGATGAAGTCATCTTTATGGGTAGAAGGAATAGATCACCTGATAGGCGAAAGATCGCGATCAATGTTCGCCGTAGAAACGATGGTTGAATATGAAAAATAGTCTCGAAAATGTCGATTATCAAACGAAAAGTGACGAAACCATCACAAATAATGATAATTACCAACCTTGAGAAAAATTTTCGTTATTTGGATAAAAGTAGTAAAACCGGTTTAATTGATTGAGTAATAAT
>CAZFOX010000257.1:0-6983 GCA_964520565.1 uncultured bacterium
GATCTATCAGACCAGGGAACGTTTGTTTCTTCTCTCTTTTTCACCCGCAGCCACGGTAGTTCTATCGTTTATTCTTTTGATTGTTACCGGAGCTTTCGCCTTGATGCTTCCTCGTTCCACACATGGAACGATCACCCCAAAAATCTCCTTTATCGACGCGCTCTTCACCTCAACATCGGCGGTCTGCGTAACGGGCCTGTCTGTCGTAGAAACCGCCAGTGTATACTCTCGAATGGGACAAACCATCATCGTGGCGCTAATTCAGCTGGGCGCTTTTGGGATCATGATATTCGTCGGTTTGTTTGCTTTTACGTTCAGAAGCAGTTCCAGCTTGCGCGGCCGCATTGCACTTCAAGACATGGTGATCCGGGAAGGCGAGCAACGAGTCACGTCACTGCTTCGTACCATGCTGATCACTACGATTACGGTGGAATCGATTGGAACAATATTGCTTTTTCCGGGTTTTTACCGGGCTTCCTATTCTCCCCAAGCGGCTTTTTTTCATGCGATATTTCACTCGATTTCCGCTTTTTGCAATGCTGGTTTTTCCACATTCTCCAATAATTTAGAATCCTTTTCCTCTTCTCCATTGGTGGTTTTGACGATTTGTTTTTTGATCATCGCCGGTGGAATCGGTTTCAACGTGGTATATGAAATCGCCCGCTGGTTTCGCGGGCGGTTTATTTACCGTATTAAAACAGAACACATAAGCCTTCATTCCTATGCAGTCCTGCAAATGACGGGAATTCTGATCGGATTTGGATTCCTGATGATTTGGGCAGGAACCGATTGGACAAACCGCAGTACCCTGGATATCGGATTGTCTTCCTTATTTCAATCTATCACTCCAAGAACGGCGGGATTCAACACGATTCCTCTGGCCGCCATCGCTCCCTGGTGCCTGATTGTCATCATGATACTCATGTTTATCGGAGGTGCACCCGGAGGAACCGCAGGAGGAATCAAGGTTTCGACGGTGTCGTTGCTATTTCACTCCAGCCGTTGTTTATTAAAAGGAAGACGGCATGTAGAAATCCGCCATCGCACAATCGGCCAACAGGCAATTATGACCGCTTTTGCAATCAGCGGCCTTGCCGTGGCTTATGTAGCCTGTGCCGTTATCGCCCTCGTATGGGCTGAACCACAATTGCCCTTTTTCGATCTGTTGTTCGAAGTGATCTCCGCGTTTGGGACGGTGGGGCTTTCTCTGGGAGTCACTCCTCAACTCAGCACATTGGGAAAAATCATCATCATCATTACCATGTATCTGGGGCGTATCGGTCCCATCACCCTTTTCCTGGCTTTAATGCGGCGGCGTGACGAAGCCTTATATGAATATCCGTCCGGTTCCATCGTGATCGGATAACGGGAGAGAAACCATGAGCAAGAAATTCGTCGTGATCGGGCTGGGAATTCTGGGACGAAACCTCGCCACCATACTGGCATCGCGCGGGGCGGAAGTGATCGCTATCGATTCGAATATGGAACTGGTAGAAGAGATCAAAGACCGCGTTACGTTCGCGGTAGCGATGGACTCCACGAACGAAAAAGCCCTGAAAGCTCAGGATATCACCGACGTCGACGCCGCTGTAGTCTGTATCGGAGAGAACTTCCAGGATAACCTGCTGACCACCGTACTTCTCAAGAAAATGGGCGTCCAGCATGTCATCACTCGCGCATCCAATCCTATCGAGCGGCAGATTCTTTCCGAACTGGGAGCGGACGAACTGATCTATCCCGAAGAAGACCTGGCGCGAGAACTTTCCGTCCGGCTGATGGCGGACTCGATCCTCGATATGTTTCCTCTCAGCCCCAGCCTGGGAGCGGCACGTCTCAAAGCGCCAAAATCGTTTTGGAATAGAAAACTGATCGATCTGAATCTTCGTCAGGAATATGGCATCAACATTATCGCCATCTACGACGCCGAATTGATGGAGAAAACCGACGATCCATTTCCCATTCCCACCGATGTCATTAAGGAAGGTGATGTTCTGTTGATTGTCGGCCGCCGCGAATCCATCGAGAGACTCGCGAATTACGCCTAACAGTACTCTGGCAATCCATTTCTTACCAGAGCGATATTACATAGAGCATTCGGTTGTTATGGGGCAGCCACGGTTCGTTGCATTGATACTCGCCGGTAGGAACCGGACGCAGGTCCAGCCAGGGACGATCGGTCCATGGCCAGGCGCGAGTAATTCCATTGACCACTGCGCCGGGTACCGCGCCGTTCGGACAGGCAGGCAATGTGTTATACCGATGGTGATACTCATGATAAGCCTCCCCTTCATCATGATAGTGGACGAATTATCTTTCCGGTGTGGCAGAGGGTAAATCGGGACGGGATGCCGGAAACGCCTTGGGCGAATCCATGCTGTTGAAATAATTGGTATTCGTAAAAACAAACAAATATTCCTTCTCGCCGATTTTGATTTGCGAAAGGTTTCGATGATAGGCGTCCACCTCTTCGGATAGATTACAGAAGATAATCGCGGATTCCAATGTATCCGGAGAGGGATACGCCAACTCCATTATGACGTACGAATCGTCCTTCTCGATTGAAAACCGCATTTTCCGAATCACCAGGCGCAACTGGCGGCCGTGGCTGAGCACTTTGATCTTGTTGTTTAGATAATAGAACATCAACGGCTTGATGGCCTCCAACTCTTCCTCGGTTAATCTTTGATCATTATCGCGGTCGGCTTGAAACAGTTCCAACGTACACAAAAGCGTGTATCGCAATTCGATTTGAATTTCCTTATTCAGAAATTCGATCGTCGAGTATGACACACTGTTTGGATGAGATCCGGCCGGGTACGAAATCCATACGAAAAAGAATAAGTACAAGAAACGCCTGTTCATTCGATTCAACATCCTTTTTGCGGATCGGTTCTTCCTTCATTTTGCAAAAGGTTGTATCCGCATCAAGCCATCAATCGAAAAAGGGATTCCTAAAAGGCATCCGATTATAGTTATGAAAGTAGGCCGGATCGGCAGGGGTTTTCTTATTCGGTGGTTTTGGGAACGCGATAATAAGGATCGGCGCGATCGGGCGCGTTTCGTAACGCATCCTCTTTGGATAAGGATTTCTCCACGACATCCTCCCGCATGACGTTATAAAGAGGAATCGCGTGCGATGTGGGTTCCACGCCTTCGACATCCAGCTCTTTTAACTTTTCGACATATTGAAGAATCTGATCCAGATGACCGGTATACAATTTTACTTCGTCGTCCGTCAATTCCAGACGGCTGAGAAGAGCGATATGACGAACTTCTTCCGCGGTAATGCTCATTGCGATTCCTCTTTTTCCTTGTTAAATTCGCATTCGGCTTCCAGGATAATACCCGGTTCGGGACTAGTGTCTTGCATTATAGGTGGCTCCTCGGGATTCGCCGTCTTCACCAGGGTACTGGGTTCCTTGAGAAGAACCGGCGAGGGAGGCCCCAGTAACCGGCCATCGCTTCCCTCTTTGGAAAGTATCTTATGAATGAGCACCTGGATTTCCTTGACTTTTTTCAATCCCAGCGTATTCACTAACTCGTGATTCATTCGTCCCTGAAACGCCTGAATAAACTCCGGCATGTTGCGCTGGAGTTCGAGCGTCACACGCGTCCGCAGAGAAATTCCCTCATCGGTCATCTGCGCGCGGACGGACAGATCTTTGACGCCATCGACGGAGAGTCCTTTCCGTTTCAGGAATTCTTCGATGGCATCCATCGAAACGCCAACAGTTCCCCCCTCCTGTTCAATCACAATATGAGGACGGTCGTCAGCATCAAGCCCCATGAAATGAGCCAGCAGAGCCAGGCCGCAGCTCAGACAGATAAAACCATTGGCGATAAAAAAGATTTTCCCCCAGAAGCTATTGTAGAGTAATAAAGTAAGACCGATGGCGTTTTGCATGCCCGTGGGAATCCAGAGAATGATGTAAAAACAGATTCCGGATATCCCCAGAAGAATCATGCAAGCCAGGAGAAGGTTCAGTTGTTTCATCCGATATTATTGGTTGACGGCATTAATCTGGTATTGCTCGTGTTCCAGAAGAAGCGGTTGATGTAAATCGTCACAGACAAATACATTCTCGACATTGATCGCGACTTTTTTGACATGGAGTCCGGCGGATAATTCCAGCGCCTTGGCGATTTTACCCTGAAGATTTCGTGCTTCCTTGATGATCTTCGCGCCATAAAGGACGGTTAAGGTCATAATGGCTTCCACGCTGCCTTCCTGAAAATACACCTTGATGCAGCGTTCGATGGTTTTCCGGCTCACCGGTTCGCCCGGTTTCTGTCCAAGAAAACGAAAGAAACGGTTTCCCTCCACCTCCCGCATGATAATTCGGCGGACGATAGACGAAGAAATCTGAACTCGCCCTAAATCATTATCAAAAAAACCAACCATAAATCCCTCGCCAATTCAATTCTTTGAATCCTCTATAAATAGTATACACAACTCAAAGGAAATGGAAAATGGGGTTAACGTTCCGAATTCACATTCCTGGATATAAACCAATTATCGTAATTAAAACTCAAGAACGGAATCGATCCGATGATCCTCGCTCGAAAAAGAACGGGATTCTTCCGGCCTGTGCTTGATTAAATACACACCTAATATAACAATTCCCACCAATTTTATCGACATAAATAGTGTCATCCATCCCTGCCGGAACGAGGGATAATGGTGAAGATAGGGCATGGCGAGAATCAAAATGGCAAGCCCCAGCCAGAACGCGCCGCGTTTTGCACCATAAAGCGCCGTTCGCAAAGAAATAACAATGGCGAATAGAGCCTGTACCAGATAATGATCCCAGAGAAGGCTGGGAAGTAACAACATTCCCAGGCTCCAGAGTGAAAACTCCATCAATGAAAACTCATTCGCATGAGATTTTGTATACCATCCAAGAAGCACCAGAACAGATAACGCCGTGCAATACGAAAGGATTTTAGCTAGCAATGGCGCATCGAAAATCCCTTCAATCACGCCGAATTGAGCGGTTTCCGTATGAGAAAACAGGCGATACCAAAATGCGGAAGGGGCCTGGTTGAAAGGATCGATATGATACGTCTGTTGATATTGAGCCCAGGTAGACGAACCATATCCCATATCTTTCATGGCTGAGAGAAAACCGCCATGCACCTCCACTCCCATCGAAAGCAGGGAAATCAGGATACTGATCCCCAGTACCGTTCCACCAGCTGCCGCGGCTCGCCATCGCCTGGTCCAGCAACAGTACAACAAGAAAAAGGCGGGAGTCACTTTAATCGCCGCGCCGAGACCGAACAGGCAACCGGCTTCAAACTGTCGGTTGTCGCGGAGTAAATAGGCTCCTCCTGTTACCAACAAAAGCATGAATGTATTCATCTGTCCCGCCGAATAAGTCTTCACAAGCGGGTAATAACAGGCCGACAGAGCCATCAAAACGCCCCACCAGAATATCCCGGGTTCCTCATCCTGGCGAATCAGCCGAACCATCAAAGCTAAGGCGGCAAAATAGGCAGCATGGCTTAGCATGGTAAACAACAACCAGGCCATATCGTATGAGAATTTACTGAGTGGAATCAACAACAAGCCGAAAAAAGGTGGATAGACAAACGGATTCAATCCGGTGGGGATATTCAGATGGCGATGAGTATTTAACAACAGATGGTCGTCGAAAAAATTACCACCCCGCTCTGCCAGATACCCGGCAAGATAAAGATGGGCGAAATCGTTGCGTGTGGCATGCAGATAACCCGCATCCAATGTGGACTGGCAATAAAACCAGAAACCGATCGTGCAAAGAAGAATCCCGGCGGCTTTTTTCTGTTCGTAATCCATAAGAATCCATCATCAAAAAAATCAGGTATCGATACTTTATCATGTCATAGGAAAATACGAAATGTCAGGCATGGGAAGAGATTTTTCGACTATTTACAATCGCTCAGCCTCCCGATACCATAATCAAATCGAAAGAAATAACGATGCACGACTACGAAAAGCAACTATTGAATATGCTGCAATATCAAATCGTTTCTCGAGGATTGACGGCGCCCCGTATCCTCGAGGCGATGCAGCGGGTACCCCGCCACTTATTCGCACCGGAGGCCGAACTAGACGAAGCATACGGCGATCATCCCCTTTCTCTTCCCGAAGACCGCGCCACAATTTCCCAACCCTACATGGTCGCTTATATGACAGACGCCCTGCGATGCCAGGAAACCGACCGGGTTTTGGAAATCGGTACGGGATCGGGATACCAGGCAGCCATTCTTTCCCACTTGTGCGGCCATGTCTATACCATTGAACGGCACAACAGCCTGAGTCAAAGCGCCCGAATCACGATTGAATCCCTGGGACGAACCAACGTCTCTTTTCGAACCGGGGATGGGCTGGAAGGTTGGAAAGAAGAAGCGCCTTTCCATAAAATCATGTTGACGGCGGCTTTGCGCAGGGTTCCCCACACTCTTCTGGAACAGCTCGGCGAAGAAGGAATATTATTGGCGCCCCTCGGCGATTCCCGCCTGCAAACCCTGACGCGTATCACCCGGCGATTTGGGACTTATGAATCGGAAGAACTCATTCAGTGCGTATTCGTGCCCTTGATATCCCAAGGCCGCGATATGACTCAGTACGACGAAGGGGATGCTCTCGAAGCATCGGCTTGATAGAATTTGCGAATATATGAATTTCAAAAATCTTTGGCTAAAGTTCCATGAAAACTCCGAGTTCGTCTCAAATCGCCTTTTTCCGTTCGATCGTTGAGAACGCTCTACAATCCGATAAAGGGACAGTTCTCCTTGTTGTTGAAAATCCTTCCCAAAAAACAACTCTTCTTACCGTTCAACAAACGGAAGACGAATCCCATCTGGAAATGATCCGAGGAGACTCCGATTCCGTTCGCCTTTCTCCCCGGGAAGCGATCGAGTCGATTCTTGCCACTCTGACAGAATCGCCTCTTCGCTATTTAGTGTGGGCAGAGGGTAAGACCTCTGGCAAATGAAAC
>CAZFOX010000258.1:0-6976 GCA_964520565.1 uncultured bacterium
ATTTCGGTGGATATGCAGCCGTAATTTTTGTAGTAGTGGCTCGCAGCCCGGCGATGGGCTTTTGAACAGGTTCGGGAATTTGCACGAGGTTGTATTCCTTCGCCCAAATGCGCCGAGTGGCTATTAGGGATCGGAATATTTTCAGTAATTTCACCGTTTCCTTATCTTCGGGATCGAACTGCTCGTCCAACGTGGCGGCGATCCGAAGCAGAGTTCGATCCAGAGTTTGGAGGATTTGTTCTTCGGTTACGAGTCTCGAGGGTTCGGTCATCTCCCAATTCCTTTCAAAAAACAAGTTTTAGCGACATAGTGCAATTTTTATGCCAATAACTGAACGGGTGTTCAGTATCAGTCATATTGCTAACCTATTTCTAATCCAAATTAAATATTTGCTGTGTTTTTGCCTGGGTTTCAATAGAAATTAATTCGTTGTTTCGATAGATTGTTTTTGTCGAACGAGAAGACAAAGTTGGCTGGGACACAAAAATGCCGATTGTATCAATTAATTCTAACACTTGTAAAAGGAGAGAATGTATGACGAAATGGGGTAGAGTGATTGCAATAGAACTACTGATGTTGGTAGCGGTTGCCGGAGGGCTCTCCGCGCAAGCGACCGTATATTACCACGAGGATTTCAACGAGTATGCAGATACGGAGGCACTGTTGGCGGCCTGGAAAACCGGAGATCTCTCTCAGCTGCCAGCCGAGGATCCCAACGCCCATCCAGGGGAACCGCATTTGGAAGCGGCGTATTGGATGCTGTGGGCGCAGGACGGGAAAGTGAATGGCGCGCCGGAATCGGCTCCCATTGGAGATGAAAACCCCGGCAACTGGGCTAACAATCCAGCGGAGAGATTCCGAAGGGGAGCGCCCGACCGTAACGGCCTGACGCATTATCTGCGCAAATTGGCGGGAGTTCCCGGCGCGGGAAGCGACAAGTATATCAACAGCGATTCGGATTGGGTGACCGGTCACGATCCCATGCGCCCCGCCGACAAACAGAAAGGCGCGGGGAAATACGAAGAAGGATATTATATCGATTCTCCCGCTGGAGCCATCGATCTGTCTGGTGTAGCGCCCGGCAGCCCGTTGTGGCTCCACTTTCAAGCGCAGATCGTGCTTAACGACGATAACGGGACAGCCATTTTCGAACTTTGGGTGAATCCCGACAATACGAATCCGGCCACCTGGAAACTGGCCATGCAGCGGATCGCTACCGCCCGGCTGGCTTCGCGCAATCGAACCGAGCCGTACGCGACCCCGGAAACCGCCACCGGTATATTCGGCGTGGTCGATCTGGATATTTCCCAACTCGGCCTGCAGGGGAAGAAGAACGTCGGCCTTCGTTTCATGCATCGCGCCTCCATTTACGATTACAACGTGATCATCGATGAGATCGTGATCGACAATGTGGAGTATGGAAAAGGGGACGTGGAATTGTTCCCGACGGAAACGTTCAGCACCGCTGTTTTCGACAAGCTGCCCGCCGGGTGGACGTCAATCGACAACAACCTTGGAGATCATCCCTGGATAGCCGAGCCGTTGTTTCATCGTTCGTATTCTCCCGGAACGGACGGAGTCGATCCGCTTTACGTGAACAAGATGGATGAATTCTTCATGGTGAGCGGCACGTATCCCACGGAGAACATTAAATACAACGACGAGTTTGAAGATTATCTGCTGAGTCCTGTGATCGATTGCAGCCGGGCGAAAGAGATGGTGTATCTGCATTTCGATTCGGAGGCACGCATCGACAGCATCGCCCGCCGCCCCGGGGATAAAAAAGTCGTGGAAATGACGCTGGATGGCGGGAAAACCTGGTCGGAAGTCTGGACGTATCAGGGGATCGGACGAAGAAGCGACAACATGCCCTGTTTTGCGCGGCATATCGTTCCTATTCCTGCCGCGGTTGGGAAACCGGAAGTGCAGTTTCGCTTTGTCATTCGAATTAAAGATACCCTGTCCTTCTGGGCGATCGATAATTTCAAAGTGACGGGGGATACCCAGCCAGCCGCCGTGAGTGATTGGCAGGAGAATTAAGAGAGGCATTATCCCTCAAATCATGGGAACGAGGAGAGGGAATGGAAGGGATCAAATCGGCCAGGATTCTCGGCATAGAGATATCCTGGCCGAACTGTTTTTTGGCTTGGGTTGGTTTGCCGATAAGGTGAAAAGAATATGAAACAGGGACTCTTCAGGAATGCGCCAGGGCATTCGCGACGGCCTGGCTGAGAGTGGTTTGATGGAAGGGTTTCTGGAGAAAACCGGCGGCGCCCATTTCCACCAGTTCATCGACCGTCATTTCGCGTTGGAAGCCGGAGGTAAAAAGCACCTTTACATCCGGGTTGATTTCGCGCAGCCGCAGAAAGACATCCCGACCGCCGATTTTCGGCATGACCATATCGAGAAGCACAAGAGAAATGTGTTCTTTTTCCAGGGTATAGAGCGAGATCGCCTGCTCGCCGTCTTCGGCGAGCGACACGCTATATCCCAGCGCCGTTAACAGGGCATGCGCCATATTGCGTACCAGGTCTTCATCATCCACGACCAGAATGTGGCCGTGTCCCCGAATCAGCCGATCCGGCGGTTTGGACTCGTCTGATGGCGAACCGGATTCCATCGGCAGGAAGATTTGAAATTCCGTTCCCTTTCCGATTTCGCTCGTAACCGTCACAGCGCCGCGGTGATCTTTGATGATTCCATAAACGGCGGCTAATCCAAGTCCGGTACCCTGTTCTTCGGGTTTGGTGGTGAAAAACGGCTCAAAAATCAGATCGAACTGTTCCTGGGGGATCCCCACGCCGGTATCGCGGACGTCGATCCGAATGAATTTACCCGGTTTGTGGAGAGTTGGATACTTTCGGCAAAACGCTTCATCCAAATCGACATTGACGGTATGGAAGATCAGCGTTCCCCCGTTGGGCATGGCGTCGCGGGCGTTGACGGCCAGGTTCACCAACACCTGTTCGATCTGGCCGGCGTTGACGGCCAGGTTGAGAAAGGCGTTCTGCAGGAGGATGGGATCGCCCACGACGAACGACGGCGAAGCATGGAGATCGGCGACGATTTGGATGCGCCGGTCGATGGTTCGTTCCAGGAGCGCGATCGCGGACCGGATCGGTTCGTGGATATCCATCGAGGCGGTAACCATTTCTTTTTTCCGAGAAAAAGCCAGCAGTTTTTGGATCAAGGCGGCCGCCTGCTCCGCTCCCTTCTGGATAGGAGCCAACGAAGCGCGCAGGGGAGAGCCCTCTTCGATTTGCAGGGATAGCAATTCGGCATATCCCATAATCCCGGTCAGCATATTGTTGAAATCGTGCGCGATGCCACCCGCCAATTGACCGAGCGCATCCAATTTTTGCGCCTGGCGCAATTGTTCTTCCATGCGTTTGGTTTCGGTCATATCCACGGTAATCGTGAGGATGGCTTCTTCGCCGTTATATTGGATAATCGCCGAGGAAAATAGTAAAATCCGCTCTACGCCGGTTCGGGTGAAAGTGCGAATCGTTGCATCGGTAATAATCCTTTCTCTCCGCAGCAAATCGGTGAATTGCGTAAATTCCTCTCGAGAGCGGTTCAAGCCCAATTCAAAACTCGTCTTTCCCAGCGCTTCCGCTTCCCGGTACCCTGTCAGGCGTTCGAAGGCCGGGTTCACTCTTAAGTACACTCCGTCGGAGAGGCGATTGATGACGATGGCGAATGGGCTGGTTTCAAAAATGGTGCGGAGATTGGCCTCGCTGTTCCGGAGGGCGTTTTCGGCGGTTTTTTGATCCGTGATATCGTGAATCAGAAACATAAAACAGGATTCTTTAGCGATTGTGAGAGGTCGTCCGGAAACGATTCCGATTCGGATTGCGCCGTCTTTGATGCGAAAATGAAACTCCCGGTTGAGGATTTCACCTTTTTCTTCGATATCTTTTCGCAATTGGTTCCGCTCGGCAGGTACAACCCAAATATTCACATCCAGTGTGGTGCGTCCCAGAATTTCCCCCCGGGAGAATCCGGCAGTTTTTTCGAAAGCCGGATTCACGTCGAGGATCGCGCCGTCCACCGCACTGGTGATGACGATGGCTTCCGGAGTTGTCTGATAGACCTTGGAAAATTTCTCTTCCGATTGCCGCAGAAGTTCTTCGATTCGCTTGCGGCGGCGGATATTCATGACGAGCAGGATGATGATTCCCGTTTGCAGGATGAAAAAACCGGCCGTCAGCCAGATCAAGGCGCGATACTGTTCGTAAAAACCGGCGGGTCGATTGATGATAATCGACTCGGGAGGAAGGCGGTCTAATGCCACACCGAAGCGAATCAACTGGCGGTAATCGAACATAAACCGGTGAGGGGTTTGTTTTACGACGGGAATCCGGTGTACCGGTTCCCCCTGGAGAATACGAACGGCCAGCCGGGCGGCGTCGCGTCCGTGATAATACCCGCCGATCATCTTTCCCCCAAATGCGCCCAGACCCAGAAACTGATCGGCGTGGTAGAACAATGGCACGGGACTTTTCTCTGACAGTTTTGGAATCAGTGTTTTATTATCAACGACTTCTCCCGTGGCATCCCGGTAAAAATCGGAATAAAACATAATATCGCCTTCCCGTAACCGGCTGGCTTTTTCGAGCAATTCTTCCTCCAGAAGGCCATTACCCTCATCGAGGAAGAACAATTCCACCCGGTTTGCATACTCGCCGTGCAGGCGTTCCAATTCAGCCCGGTTGATTTCTCCGGTGGTGGTGCGGTCGGTAATCAGGGCGATTCGCCGAGTGTTGGGGAAGACAGAGAGAATCAGATCGATGTTCCCTCGAAAATCCGTGCGGGAAACGATCCCGGTTATCAGGCTGGATTGAGTCAGATCCGGCATTTCTTCGAGGCCGCAAAACACGATGGGCACGCGGGGGAACAATTCTTGTTGATACAGGAGAATGAATTGAAATGCGTCGTAATCGGAGAGAATGATGATATGGGGAAGATGTTTACTATATCGGAATGCAAAAATATCCTTCATTTGCAGGGCATACGATCCGGTGGGGCCGTCGCTATACCGTTTGGCGTCGAGGTATTCATAATGCAATTCCAGATCGGATCCCAAATCCTCATATAACTGGTCGGTAATTCCATCCGATAGTTGATCGGCCCATTGATACCCTTTGTGATAGGAATTCAGGATCAGAATGCAAGGAATTTCTTTTGCGGGTTCCTTTTCTGCGAGGGCCGTACTATATAGAAAGCCCTCGAGAATCAGGATCAAGGCGCAAAAAGGGAATGGAACCTGTAATCTCATGAAGTATCATGCCCCAATTGGGATGGTATCGTCCGCGATGTTTCTATTTATATAATTGTCTATTCCCCGAATGTATGTTCGAATACGCAAATCGGAAAGCGACTGGATACAAATGACGGATTCCATGCGGGCGAGGACGCCCGCGCTCCCAGTATGTTCCAAACTATCAAGAACCGATCTACTAGAAATGATACTTGTCATTCGGCCATCCACAATGGTAGCTTTGTTATTCTATACGTATAGGAATTGAGTACCGAATCCTGCCGAAGTCAGTCTGAAAGAGGAGGAGATGACTGGTTTGGTCATATCCCCGGTTTTTGGGTGTAAATCCGTACGTTAATTTGGGAGGAGGGAAAGCGGCGCTGGAATATCAGATGCCATTCCGGCAGGTGGGGGATGGTTTGGATGTATTCCTGAACGCCCGCAAAGACGGTGGGGAAGATACCGATGGTTTCCGGTTTTTCGGCTTCGATCACTATGATTTTGTTGGATTTGGAGATAAAGAGTTCGTGCCGGAGGCGTGCGATTTTATCGTCTAGGGATAAACCATCCACATCTGCCTTGGAGAGAAAAAGGAACAGGTGATGCCAGCGTCCGATGTTGGTGCGTAAATCCCGTTGCAGCAAGTCTCTGCCGGTCATTAGATAGAAAGTGGAGGCCGGGGGGTTGGCGAGGTCGTGGGTGATGAACAGCGCACTGCGGTCTGAACGTTCCGCCCGATCCACCACGGCCAGCAAAGGTGCGGTATAGGGATTTTGCTGGGGTAATTTAGCCTGGCGAAACTCTTTACCTTGATATTCAATCGTGGGAATAAGGAAGGCTGCCATCAGCGCTCCGGCGAGCGCCGTTCGATATATTGGTTTTCGGGGAATGGAATAGAAAGCCAAGACGGATCGAAGCGCTTCACCGGTTACTATAAAGAACAGCCCCATCGTGATGAATTGAAAGCGTGCCATCTTCATGGGATGCAAGGATACGGCGAGAAAGTGGACGATACAACAGGCGAGAACGGGATTGCGAAGCGACACGCGCCAGCCCATCGGAGCGGCGATGAATACCAGTGCGAGGCAAGGGATGCAAAGCCAGGGATGTGCGTAGAAAGCGCCGGGAATCACCTGGGGATAATAGAAAAGGGTCGACATTCCCCAGGGTTGATGGGCGGCGGGATTGTTGACGGCGAAATAGATCAGGTTATTCCATTTGAGTTGGGCATTGGGGATAAACCATAGAAGCATCAGAAGAACCGGAAGGCCAAAGAGGCGCAGGTTATATTTATTGATCATTCTCCGCAGGGAAGCGCCCGCTTGAAAATAGCGGGCAACGAACAAACCGGTGTAGGTTAAGAATGCGTAATTGTATTTATACAGAAAGAAGAAGCCGAGGAACCATCCCGTCCACGTCCAGCGGGACGAAGGTTCGCCGTCCTTGTCGGGAAGGAGCGTAAGAATCAGCAAAGTAAGAAACAGGCCGACGCCTTCGCTCATGATTCCCACCGCCTGTTGGATGGCGATGGGGCAGGTTGTATAGAGTCCCCAGGCAACCGCGCCACTCAGCCAGGAGGCGGGTGTGCTGCGGCGGGCGAACCAAAGCCAGATCAATACTCCCGATCCCCAGAACGCCGCCAGGGAAAGAAGCCGTCCCGACGCCAGAGAGGGATCGAACAAGGCGAACAGCACGCCGGTCATCCAGGAATGCAGG
>CAZFOX010000259.1:0-5695 GCA_964520565.1 uncultured bacterium
TTTGGTTGATTGGGGTTTTGGTTTTTGGTTTGAATAGCTGTTCCTGGTTTGATTTTTCCCGATCCAAAATTACGGTGGATGACGTACAAAATCCCTACGTAACGCTGTTTGATGGGGGAAATTTGAATCATTGGGTCGCAATGGGGAATGCGGCCGGTTGGGTTGTGAAGGATGGAGTGATTCACAGTGAAGGGGGGGCGGGAGGGAATTGGTTGCGTTCCCAAAAAGAGTACGAGAATTTTTCGCTAGTGTTGGAGTATAAAATATCGCCAGGGGGTAACAGTGGGGTGTTTATTCGATGTGCAGAATCCGGGAATCCGTGGGAAACCGGTTATGAATGTCAAATCTCCAACGAACAACCTCCCCGAGACAATATGCATTGTACCGGTTCTCTTTATGGATACGTAAACGCCGATCCCCGGCCGGATGAATCGCCCGATATCTGGCATACGTATGAAATACTCTGCAAGAGTAACCGTATTTTGGTACTTGTCGATGGACAAAAGACGGTGGATGTCGTTCAAACGAATGTAGAGGCAATACGAAACAAACCCCTGAAGGGATATATTGGCCTACAGGATTCTCATACAGCCGAAGGATTTTCCGTGGAATTCCGAAACATTCAGATTCGTGAATTATAATTGTATCGTTTCGAATGCTATTTTTTTCTGATACTTAGACATCACAGCGAAGGGAGATACAGTCATGAAGGCAAAAAGGATTACGTTTATTGTATTACTTGTTGTGGCTCCGTTGTTTTCTTTCTCGGATATCGTTTTGGATAATTTCGAAAACGATCGTTCAAATGCCAATGGCGCGGGAATCGATGCTTATTGGAATCCGCCTCCGGTTCCCCCCTTTCAAGTGGAGATCGAAAAGCAAAAGGTACATTCCGGTACGGCTGCCTTGAAAGTGTCCTGGCAAAACAAGGATTTGTGGCCTCATTTTGTAATTGGCAAGCTGCAAATGGAAGGAAACGCCGGTAATCTGTTTTACGATGCCGACACCATTCGCATGGCGATCGCCGGCCCCGCCGGAAACATCATCATGAAGTTCGCCGATGCCGATGGCTATAGCACCGGCGATTTGTGCAGCGTTGCCACTTCTGGAAGCGCCGACTACCAGATATATGAATTTCCTTATTACAGTATCGCCTCCAAAACCCAAGTCGATCTTGGAAATCTATCCGAGATTTTGTTATTGGTCGATGCCGGGAAAAAAGGAACCAGTGGAACCGTCTATATTGATACCATTGAATTGACTTCTGGCACAGGCGATGGCGCTGAGGTGATTGCCGTGATCGATAACTTTGATAACGATGCTTCTCTCGACGATCAAGCTGGTGTGGCCGATTCGACTCCCTCGGGCAATTCATTCCTTCCCGGCGCATTTGTCACCACGGTAGTTGACGATCCGGCAGGAAGCGGCGGCGCGGTATTGAAGGTTGATTACAATACCAGCCCCTGGCAGGTGCTTTGGGTGGAACAACTGGATGTGACCGACTGGAGCGAAACTACCGAACTGACTATCGACGTTTATGGAACGGCGGGCGGCATTCTTCTGAAATTGAAGGAAATCAATGGTAACGAAGTTGAACCCAGCGGTGGATTGAAGCGCCATGATGGCAATCAATGGAATACGCTTTCCTGGGGTATGGAAACCACCTCTTCGATCGATACCACGCGGATGAATAAACTCATCGTGTTTGTCGAAGGCTCCAGTGGGGGCAAGGGAACCATTTATTTCGACAATCTGACCCTGGTGGGGGCTACCGATATAGAAAATTGGTGTCTCTATTAATTCTTGAAATGGGAAAAAAGGATAAGCATTATGGCGGATACTCTCCGTATTGGTTTTGTCGGGGCGGGTTCGATCGTTCGAACCCGCCATCTCCCCAATCTTCAGAACATCGAAGATTTGGAGTTTGTTTCGGTATGTAACCGAAGTCTGGAATCCAGCGAACGTTTCGCACAGGCCTATGGTTTACGTAAGGTATATAGCGATTGGCGCGAACTGGTTCACGACAACGAGATCGACATCGTGTGGATTGGGACGTGGCCGTATATGCATTGCCCTATCACGCTGGAAGCGCTCGAAGCGGGAAAGCATGTGTTCTGCCAGGCTCGTATGGCTATGAATCTGGCTGAAGCCCAAACCATGCGCGATGCGGCGAAAAGATCGGGAAAAGCGACTATGCTTTGCCCTCCACCGATGGGACTGAAGGGCGATTACGCAATGCGCCAATTGCTGGACGAGGGTGTAATAGGAGATATTTACTCGATTCATTTTCGCGATATCAATGGAACGTTTCGAGATCCGGGGAGTCCGATTCACTGGCGTCAGCGCGATTGCTATTCGGGATTGAATACTTTAACGGTTGGGATTTATGCGGAGGTGGTTCATCGCTGGTTTGGGTACGCTAAAAGCGTAACTGCCGTAGCGAAGACTTTTATCTCCCATAGATGCAATTCCAGCGGAAATAAAGAGCCGGTCGAACGGCCCGATGTTGTCTTGGCTCTGAGCGAAATGGATAACGGTGCGTTAATGCGTTGGGAATGGAGTTCTCTTTCTTCCGCTGAACCGGTTAACCTTCTGGAAGCCTATGGTAGCCGTGGCGCAGTAATCTATGATTTTCGGGACGATCAAATTTATCTGTCCGAGAATGGGAAATCCTGGGATCCCTATCTTTTTCCTATTGACAAGGAGCGGCAATGGACTGTGGAACGCGATTTTATCACGGCGGTTCGGACCGATAGCGAAGTGCATCCCGATTTCGAAGACGGCGTTCGATACATGGAATTGACTGAAGCGATATTTCGATCGGTGGAATCGGGTAAACGCATATCTCTGCCATTGAGTGATAATGAAACGATTTGATCATAGAATCGTACATTAAGGAGAGATAGTAAAAGAAATTTTCGATTATTTTGGGGATTAATCGGGCAGGAATCGGATATACAGGTTTCTGACAGTTTGGATGAGAATCTACTCATTGACAAAGATGCCGATATTTATTGTCTCGGGGGCGTGATTGTTTACTTGGCTACGGCTACACTAACCTATTCATTTATTTTATCCAGCGGATAATCGGAGAGTCATGAGTCGTATTTCTTTTCTCAATACCGAGTCCCGGCGCAAGGAATTGTTTCAAAGCATCGAACCCGGGCATGTTAAAATGTATACCTGCGGTCCCACCGTATATGATTATGCGCATATCGGCAATTACCGGGCTTATCTATTCGAGGATCTGCTTCGCCGTTATTTAAAGTACCGGGGTTATCAAGTTACGCAGGTCATGAACCTGACGGATGTGGAAGACAAAATCATCCGTAAATCGCAGGAACAGAAATGCTCCATTTTCGCCGTGACAGAACCCTTTAAGCAGGCATTTTACGAAGATTTAGATACACTGAATATAGAACGCGCTGAATTCTATCCCAAGGCTACCGATCATATCCCCGAAATGATCGCTTTGATTCAAAATCTGATCGGGAAAGGCGTCACTTATGAAAAGGACGGTTCGATCTATTTTCGAGTGAATCAATTTCGGGAGTACGGCCGTCTTTCGGGGAATCGTCCCGATTCTCTCATGGCCGGGGCACGCATCGATGCGGATGAGTACGAGAAAGAGGAAGCCACCGACTTTGTTCTATGGAAGGCCAAAAAGGAAGGCGAACATTTCTGGGAAACCGAATTGGGGAATGGGCGGCCTGGGTGGCATATTGAATGTTCGGCTATGGCGATGAAATATCTAGGGCCTCATTTCGACATCCATTGCGGTGGAGAAGACAATATTTTCCCGCATCACGAAAATGAGATCGCTCAAAGCGAAGCGGCCACGGGGGAAAAGTACGTCAATTACTGGCTTCATTGCCGTCACTTGCTGGTGGATGGCGAGAAAATGTCCAAATCGAAGGGCAATTTCTTTACACTGCGCGATCTGATCGACAAAGGCTTTCATCCAATGGCAATTCGCTTTTTTCTCGTAGCGAGTCATTACCGCACCCCGGTTAATCTGACGATGGATGGATTGAAAGCGGCGCATGCATCCTGGTCGCGTATCATGGATTTTAAGGGACGGCTGCAGGAATTATTGCGGGGAGATTTATCCAAGGAACGCCTGAATATCCTGGATGAAGAAAGAAAACAGTGCGAGGCCCGTTTTGAAGAATATATGGATGACGATCTCGATTCTCCGCGTGCCGTGGCGGCGATATTCGATTTTGTCCGGGAAACCAACAGGATTCTGGACGAACGTGTTCCATCCAACGAACAGATTTCTGAAATACTGGATACCCTTCAACGGCTCGATTCCGTATTGGGTGTCATGAAAGAAGACAACCGAATACTCGAGGAAGAGATAGAACGTTTGATTCGGGAACGGCAGGAAGCCCGGAAGAGCAAGGATTTTGCCAAGGCCGATGCTATCCGCGATCGATTGGCGCAAGAGGGCATTATTTTGGAAGATACCCGCGATGGGATCCGATGGAAGCGCAGATAAAGTGGGAAGAAGGTTGGAATTGAAACAATGAAGAAAAATCAAAAAAATCCGCCCAAAAACCAGTATTTCGAGAAGAAAATCGAACCGATGGTGGTCGGGAAGGGCTATACGATTCGAACCCTGATCGATGGTTGTTTTACTTGCTTTAATGCGAGAAACTTTCGAAATACCTGCCAGCTATTCGTCGAGCAAATTCTGGCAAACAATGCGACGGTTGGGATGAGTGTAAGCGGTGCGCTGACGCCTGCCGGCCTGGGACGCTCGTGTATTATTCCGTTGATCAAGGGAGGATACGTCGATTGGATTGTCAGTACGGGTGCCAATCTCTACCACGATTTGCACGCCTGTCTGGGCTATGCCATGTATGAAGGATCGCCATCGGCGGATGATTGTGCATTGCGCCGAAACGACGTGATCCGGATTCACGATATTTTCTTTCAATCCGACGCGCTATACGATACCGACCTTTTTATTCGCGAACTATTCCGTTCCCATTCATTTTCCCGGCCGGTTTCCAGTGCGGAAATTCATTACATTCTTGGTGAATATCTGTTGCAACGCTGGCCGGAGAGTCATAATTACAGCGTTTTGGCAGCGGCCGCCATTATGGATGTTCCCATTCATACTTCCAGTCCGGGCGATTCGAGTATCGGTCTGAATCTAGCCGGGCTGGCGATGGAGGGAAAGGGACCATTCATCGATCCTAATCTGGATGTCAATCAGAGTGCGGCTTGGGTTCATTACGCCAAAAAGACCGGAGGGAAAACCGCCGCATTGATTCTTGGAGGCGGAAGCCCTAAAAACTTTCTACTGCAAACCGAACCGCACATTCAGGAAGTCCTGGGATTGAAGGAAGCCGGACACGACTATTTTATTCAGTTCACGGACGCTCGCGTGGATACGGGGGGATTGAGTGGAGCCACACCTTCCGAAGCGGTCAGTTGGGGAAAGATCGATCCAACCATGCTGGCGCATACGCAGGTTTGTTATGGGGATGTATCGGTCTATTTGCCGCTGTTCACTGCTTATGTGTACAGCGCAACAAAAGCTCAGCCACCGAAACGATTGTGGAAGAACCGGAAGGAAATCGAAGAGCGATTGCTAAAAGCGTATCAGCGGTCTCCGCATTTCGGAAAATAGAGAACGGCAGAAACGGGGCTCGTTATCGCAGGAATTTATAACCCATCCGATGCA
>CAZFOX010000259.1:5705-6971 GCA_964520565.1 uncultured bacterium
CGGGATCGTCTTCGATTTTCTGCCGAAGTTTGGCAATATGATTGTCGACAGTTCGAGTTTGTGGAAAGGAGGTGTATCCCCACACCTCCTTTAAGAATTCTTCCCGGGTAACGGTTTCGCTTTCTCGTTCGAAAAAGAGGCGCAGGATTTCGAATTCCCGAGGCGAGAGTTCCAGCATGGTTTTACCTTTCCAGGCCTCGTATTTATCGAAGGATATCCGAACGTCGCTGAATTCGAACTCGTGCAGGGAGGATGTATGGGGTTGGGTGCGGCGAAGAATGACTTTGATACGCGCCAGGAGTTCTTTGAGGCTGAAGGGCTTCGTAATGTAATCGTCCGCGCCGGTCAACAGACCTTCCACCTTGTCCGATTCCGCTCCACGGGCGGTTAACATAACGATCGGAATCGTGGAACCGCTTTCTTTCAATTTCCGGCAGACCTCCATCCCGTCCATACCCGGAAGCATCAGATCCAAAAGTATCAGATCGAAATGCTCCTTTTGCGCCAGACGAAGTCCCTCGTTTCCGTTCCCAGTGGATTCGATTTCATAATCTTCGAATTCAAGATTATCTTGAAGTCCGCGTCGCATATCGGGTTCGTCTTCGATGATCAGAATGCGAGTCATGACCTGTTTCTCCAAAAATTCCGTTTTCGTTATCTCTATCCTATCATTTTCATGAACTGCATTCCAAGAACAAATCTTTGAAACAATTCCTTTTTTGCAATATTTTACACCAGAGGATTTTATGGAATAAATCGGGATCGGTTTATCAATATTAAAAGGGTATCACTATCAAAGGGTTTACCACAGACAAGGTTCGATGGTATAAAGACTTTGAGTGGTTCCAAATCATTACTTTCTTATTTGCGTTTCGAAAAAGCCGAAAATGATTGGCTTTTTCGATAATGGAGCGTGAAATTCACGTACAAACTTATGAGAACCGCTCTAATGGTAACGCTTGAATGAGAACAAGGAGAACGAGCATGTTGAAATTAAGTGGATTTGGGGATGAGATTGCGAAGGATTTTGAAACGCAACTTCGTGAAATGCGCAAGATGAATCTCAATCACATCGCTCTGCGGAATCTTTGGGGCGTCAACATTTTAAATCTGACTTCCGCCCAGAAAAAAAAGGCGCGCGATCTCTTGCGCCAATATGGGATGGGCGTTTCGGAAATCGGTTCGCCGCTGGGTAAGGTACTCATCGACAGTCCCTGGGAGGAAGAATGGAAACGATATGAAAGCGCAATTGAGAAAGCCCATTAT
>CAZFOX010000260.1:0-6968 GCA_964520565.1 uncultured bacterium
ATTTTTCAATACATTGTGATGTTTTTTTAGGCATTTCTTTTCACGGATTCAGGTGGATGTTAAAGGGAATACTGAGCCCTGTTGGTCAAGGAGCCGGACATGAAGTTGAAAGTTGTCATTCACGAAGCAGAAGAAGGCGGTTATTGGGCGGAAGTGCCCGCTATACCGGGGTGCGCCACGCAAGGAGAAACATTCGAGGAACTTCTTCATATTTATAAGAAATGATTGGCCCATTCTGCTCCCCCATTCTCTACCGCCTATGCGCGTATCCTCCCGACGAGGCGCTTTTTTCTTCCTTGCTGTTGGAGTGATAGATATACCCCTGCGAAGACAGGCCGTTGCTCATATCGTAAAAAATCCAGACCGTTCCGGGCGCGGGGCCGGGGCTGATCATGAACCAATCGAACGACATTTTATAATCGGCAGCGCGGGTGGGCTTGTTCCGGGTCTTGGGACCATCGTAAGCGTCAGTGTCGTTACACATATAATAGGTGTAATCCGGCCCGGAGGTTTTCAAAAGATTGTGTTCGGCGACAAGGCTCGATCCCCGGAAAGGATCCTGGGGAAAACTGCTGATGTAAGCAATGGGGGTAGTCAGGCGGCGGAAAACGCGCTTGGGATAGGTTTCGGCATAATTGCTGGTGGGAAAATCGTTGCAATCCAGAAAATACATATCCAACGCCTTAGCGAGCGATTCCATATCGCTGAAGGCGCGAGTCACCTTGGCGCGCAGTTGGGCGTTCAAAAAGTTCGGTACCGCGATTGCGGCGAGTATCCCGATAATCGCCACCACGATCAGGAGCTCGATCAGAGTAAATCCGCATTTCATGACCGTTCCTCCGTGTACATGCCCCGTTTCGCCTCTATTGTACAACACCCGCCGTTCTTAGGCAGGGCGGCTCCTTTTGGATGAAGGGCGCTCTTTGATTCTCTGCCGGTTTTATGTCAAGATGAATACGGATTATTCTTTGAAAATTTGAATGGAGCCACAGCGGAACGATGGCAGAAACGAAAGACCGTTTTTTCAACGAAGATTGTATCGAAGGTTGCCAGAAACATATCGAGAGCCAATCCGTGGATCTGATCGTCACCGATCCCCCCTATGGCATCAACGGCCATACCTTGCACAAACACTATCATCGTAAGGAGGAATTCGTTCTGGATGGATACATCGAAGTCCCTCAGGAGGAATACGCCCTATTCAGCGAGCGGTGGATCGAACAGGCGGAACGTATCCTGCGCCCGGGCGGCTCGATCTATATCGTTTCCGGGCATACCAATCTGATCCATATCCTGAACGCGCTTCGAAAAACCTGCCTGGAGGAAATCAATCACATCATCTGGAAATACAACTTCGGTGTATACACCAAAAACAAGTACGTCACTTCGCACTATCACATCCTGTATTATTGCAAACCCGGCGCGAAACCCACCTTCCATACGAATTGCCGATACGGCCCGAACGAAAAAGACGATGAAAACGCCGCGCTGAATTACCGCGACCGCGAAGATGTCTGGACGATCAACGAAGATGTCTGGACGATCAACCGGGAGTACAAGCCGGGACAAATCAAGAATAAAAACGAACTGCCCTTTGAATTGCTGAAAAAGATCATTCAATACAGCAGCAGCGAATCGGATATCGTTTGCGATCTGTTTCTCGGCGGTTTTTCCACCGCCCGCGTAGCGGCGGGTCTCAACCGTATCGCCTGGGGATTCGAAAAAAGCCGTGAGGCTTTCGAGCATGGAATGAAAGAATTTGCGAAGATTCAACGAGGCTCTTTACTGAAAAATCTGCGCCAGCCTGTTCAGGGAACGCTGTTCAATCAGGGGCAGAGATGGAATCCGGAAGATTTGAACGATCTGGCGAAGAAATTCGACCGGCTGACCGCCAATGGATGTACCAAACGGGCGGCGATCGATCTCCTCTCCGCAGAATTGGGACGGGGATATTTTTCCATTTTGAACGCATTAAAAAAACAAGGACGATAAACTTACAATGAAGATTCTTGCCATTCACGCGCATCCCGACGATGTGGAATTTCTCTGCGCCGGAACTCTGGCGTTACTGAAGGAAAAAGGCCACGAAATCGCCATCGCCAGCCTGACGCCCGGCGACAAGGGCACGCCGGACAAGGCCATTTGCGATATCGCAACCATTCGCCGCGAGGAAGCCCGCCGTTCCGCCGCTCTTCTCGGAGCCGAATACACCTGCCTCGAATTTCTCGACTTTGAAATCTTCGACGACGACCGCTCGCGCCGCATCGTGACGGAGTTCCTGCGCCGTACTCGTCCCGATATCGTATTAACCGCCTCTCCCGCCGATTACATGGCCGACCACGAGGCCGCATCCATCCTGACGCGGCACGCCGCTTTCGTAGCCGGTGTGCGCAACTACCAGACCGGTAGCGCCCTGCCGTTGAATGGAATCCCTACTCTTTATTACATGGACCCATTGGAGGGCGTGGATCATTTCGGCAATCCCGTTCCGCCCGATTTTTGCGTCGATATAACTACCACCCTTGCGCTCAAAGAAGCCATGCTGTCCTCTCATGCATCGCAGCGCGAATGGTTGCGCCAGCATCATAGCGTCGATATGTATATTGAGGCCATGAAGGAATGGTCGGCGACCCGGGGGCGATTGGTTGGGGTTCCCTTCGCGGAAGGATTCCGGCAACACCGGGGGCATGCGTATCCCAAAGAGAATATTCTGGCTACATTGCTTGAAGGAAACGTCCGTCATTCCATTGAGTAATCCCCTCTTCGGAGGGAATCAATACATCGTACTCCGTTGATGGAAAAAGGTATATCCAATGACCGTTCCCATCCTTTACACCACCGACCTCTATCATCCTCACGAAGATCCCGACGATCATTTCGACCTCGCGATTTTGTTCGCCCTGCCGGAGTTGGATGTCCGCGCCATTGTAATCGATCGCGGCGAACGCCACAAAGACCGCCCCGGAATCGTCACTCTCCAGCAAATGATGGCCATCACCGGACGCTCGGTTCCCTGGGCATTGGGAATGATTCAGAACGTACCTTGGCACGGATACGTTCCCGAAGACGAACTGGACGGAGTGCACCTCATTCTAAAAACGTTACGCGAATCCGATCGGCCGGTCATAATTTTTACCACGGGAAGCCTGCGCGACGTGGCAGCCGCATACAACCGCGAGCCGGAGATGTTTCAAAAGAAAACGGAGCGTCTCTATATCAATGCCGGACACTCCAGCGGGGAGACGGAATGGAACGTTCAACTGGAGCCCTCCGCCTTTTTCCGCATGCTACGCGCACATCTTCCGGTTTATTGGATGCCCTGCTTTGGCGCCGATGGTTATCAGACATATTGGAAATTCCACCAGAGCGAAGTGCTCGAAAGCGCTCCGCTATCCGTACAAAACTTCTTTGTTTATGCGCTGGAAAAAATCCCTCCCGGCGAGATCGATCCGATTCAGGCGTTACAACGGCCGATCTCCGACAGCGTCAAACAAAAAATCTGGGCATTGGAACGAAACATGTGGTGTACGGCGGGATTCCTGCATGCGGCGGGCATAGAAAACAATACGTTCGCCTTCGTTAAAAAGAGGGTCATCCTCAACGAAGCAGAATCCAAAACAACCATTACCGATTCCGATGAAGGCATCGAATTGATGACCTTCCGCCAAGCCGATCCGGAAGCCTATACCAATTCCATGACAGAATCGTTACGGGAATTATTCTCAAAATTGGGTGTCAATCCATAAACGATTGCCGGAGAATATCCATCATGACTAATCCAATCGAAAACCAATCCTCTCCTTCCCGAATCGTATCCATCGATACTCTACGGGGATTAACCATCCTGGTCATGATCTTCGTCAACGACCTGGCGGGTGTCAACGGCGTTCCAACCTGGATGAAACACATGGCCCCGGATGCCGACGGCATGACCTTTGTGGATGTGGTGTTCCCCGCTTTTCTCTTTATTGTGGGAATGTCCGTTCCTTTCGCGCTGGGACGGCGGCTGGATCGAGGCGTTCGTCCGGGCGTGATATGGCGGCATATTCTGACACGTACGCTGGGTTTGCTGGTTATCGGCGTTTATATGGTCAACACCGAAGGAATCTGGGATCGCGATTGGGGATCGAATGTGTGGATATTCTGCATGTATCTCGCCGTCATGATGGTCTGGAACGAAACGCCCCGCGAACCGGGTCTCGTTCGCCGAATCGCCATCGGAGTACGGATGGCTGGCATCGCGATGCTCGTCGTTCTGGCGGTTTTATACCGTGGAACGGGAGATCCCGGATTCATTGAAATGCAAACGTCCTGGTGGGGTATCCTGGGTTTGATCGGCTGGGCGTATTTAGTAGCCTGCGCGGTCTATATGATCTTTCGACGAAACGATACAGCCATGATGGGAATGGTCGCGATTCTCTATTGCGCCTATCTGGCGGGACAAACAGATTTCTTCGCCGGGATACCCGTCATTCCCGATTACGTCGATATCGGCGGCATGCTGGGTTCGCACGCCGCGATCGTCCTCTCCGGAATTATCCTGGGCATGATTCTCCGGCCCGATTCCCCGATCCAGACGCATGGCCGGCGGATTCGTTGGGGATTGTTATACGGCCTGGGTCTCTTCGCGGCGGGTACAATGCTCCACTCGCTGCACGGTCTGCACAATGCGTTCATCATCAACAAGAATATGGCTACCCCCCCATGGTGCCTGATCTGTTCGGCGTTGACCGCCTGGATCTGGACGGCGATTTACTGGTTGATGGATGTTCGAGGCTGGACACGCTGGGCGGCGATTCTCGCACCCGCCGGACAGAATCCACTTTTCGCCTATATCCTTGCCCCCATTCTGTATGTCATCTTTTCTTTGACCGGATTGAATGCATTTTATTTCTCCACCCTCGGCGGGCAATTCACATCCGGCCTCATCCGATCCCTGGCTTTTACTTTCCTGCTGACTTGGTTGACGGGATATCTTTACCTCAAGGGATTGCGGTTGCGGCTTTGAGTGGTACAAAGAGCGAAGTGCCGAGCTAGTCGTTAATAGAGCGCCCAATTGTCTATGGGAGACTCAATAGAGGCTTTGGAATTCGCCCATATTTCCCGGATGGCTTGGGGAATATCGATGTTATCCAAATACGCTCCCCAGAGAGGATCGGTTTTGTTCGCTTTTTGCACGAACGAATCGGTTCCCACGCCTTTGACGAAGAGGGGAACCAGTTGATTGGTGTGAAAATCGTGATGCCATTCAAAGCCGGGTAACAAGCCGGGGCCGTAATTGATTAAAGGCTGCCAGGTTGGATCGGAACCGGGACCTGTAATATACCCGCATTCGTGATCGGCCAACACGAGCAGAAGCGTTTCGTCCCAGTGGCTGAACTTCTCGATCCATTCAATCGCAAAGTCTACCGCACGGTCGAAATCGATCATTTCTTCAATCATTCGGCCCGACTGATTGGCGTGGCAGGCCAGGTCAATAGCTCCACCCTCCGCCATCAATACAAAACCATCCGGATCTTTGCTGAGAACGTTCAAGGCGGCCGCCACGATTTCTTTCATGGTGGGAGAAGCCGCCAATAGTGGATCCCAATACGGTTCGAGATAAGGATTCCCGGTGCGCGCCTGCTGGAATGTCGTATAAACCTGCGCGATTCCCAAAACGCGCTTCGGTGGGTTTCCCCGGGCCAGAGACCGAATCGCCTGGCGAGTCTCGACGAACTTCCACGGATCGGGTATGCCATCCCCATCGGCGTCCGCGCCCGGTTTGCCATTCAGGATTTTGATCCAGCTGTCCAATCCCCCGACGCGGTCGTAACGGAGAGCGGTATGAAAAAGGAAAGGAAACCAGCCGCCTACTTGTTTGCCGTCGTCGTTGTACCAGGGATGTCCCGCCGCGATGATTACATCGGCGGCGCTTTCCCAAAGCATGTAGTTGGCGATATCCGAATAACGCTCCCGCGACGCATTGTGAACGATGAAACCAGCAGGAGTCGCGTGAGAAAAAAATACGGTGGAGACAACCCCGGTCGCTTTGCCCATTTCTTCGGCGTCTTCCATGATGTGGCGGCATGAGTTTCCATTGGGATCGACGCCCAGGCATATGTTATTGGTTTTTACTCCCGGAGAGAGTGCGGAAGCTGCCGCGGCGGATTCGGTTGGATTCGTTTTCATCGCCTCGAAACTACTATAAATAAAAGCGGGATCGTATCCTTCCGGAGTCTCCGCTGAATACGTACTGACAGCGAGACGGGTGAAATTCCAATACTTTTGCCCTTTCGGATATCCATACCGGAAAAGACTGGCCGCTTCATTATGATTGAAGCCCATCCCGTCGGCGATCATAACGATGACGTTTTTGGGTTGAATCGGCGAGTCGCCTGCGTGAATCGTTTTGCAGATAACAAGTATCAATACCCATAGGATGATCTTTTTCATAGAAGCGCTCCGGGAAAAATACAACAATGCATAATATTAAAAAAGCATAGTGTTTATTGCATGCATTGTCAATTAATGTATAAATATGCAAATAAATATTGCGGATTCTGTAATAAATTTGCAGATGTCAGGGATGTTGATATCTTTGGCTGGAGATCAATTCGGTACGATCAGATTATTTAGCTCTAGGGCTTCGCTGGATTGCATATCCAGATACGGGTATTGGCCAGGTTTTTCTTGGGAGCCATCCATGAAAATATTCCCGGTCGTGAGGATATGAGTGCATTTCCCTTCTGCGCGAATCGCCTCGTTCCAGATACCCGAAAAGATATTACCGGAGATGGCGATTCCGGTGGTTTGCTGTAACAGAATTCCCGCTGCCTGATCGTTTCGTTTGGCTTGACCGCCGATGTAGGCGTTGGAAAAGTTATTGCCGGTAATGGTAATGCGTCCACTGTTGGGCGATACGAAGATCGAATGAACGAAGTTTATCGTAAAGGTATTAGCCGATATGGCGCAGCCCCAGGCGTCGT
>CAZFOX010000261.1:0-6363 GCA_964520565.1 uncultured bacterium
CGGGAAGGAACCAACCGCATCCGGCTAGTGGTCGATGGGACGAAAGATGGTATCGATTCAGATCACGCTGATTGGGCGATGGCGCGGGTGATCCGCGTGACGCCTTACAATCCCTAGCGGAAATGAACGTACTGATGAGAACCACTCTAATTTTATTGCCATTTCAGGTAAAATGAGTTTTAATCGTATTAAAGGGTAGTTGTTTCTGCGAGTTCGTGAGGAGGGTGATTTCTTTCAAGCCCCTCACCCCAACCCTATTCCGGTGGGCGAGGGAGTGTCAGGGAGCGCGGGCGTCCTCGCCCGCACGGGGTTGCAATTTCGCCCCTCACCCCAACCCTTTTCCGGTGGGCGAGGGAGAAAGACTACGAAATAAGACACGAATAATTATAGAGAGTTGAGATCGTCATGCTATCTACGCCTTCCCGTCTATCCAAAATTGCGCGCTTCATAGTATTGGCTGGCTTGTTTGTTGCGATCGGTATCGACATGGCATCCACTCTGCAATCGCCGACCACGGTTATCGCCACTCCAGTTTCTCAACTAAAGAAAGATGGTGTCCCGGCAGACTATGCCACCCAGGTCGCCTTGGTGCGTTCGGACGATATCAAATTGCCAAATCCCGTCTCGTTGGAAACCGAATTGACCCGTGAACAGATTATCGCGATGGTATACCAAGTTTTAGAATCGGAGGGTGGACTGAAGCAACGCCTCTTCCCCGGCGCCAAGGTCGTGATAAAACCCAATATCGTGGAAATGTCTCCCGAAGGGGACGGCGTCAATACCGATCCCCGCGTGGTGGAGGGGCTGGTTCGCTGGTTGGTCGCCAACGGTCCGGAAAATTTGAATATCACGGTGGCGGAAGCGGCGGGTGGATGGCTCGCCAGCCGCATGAAGAACACCAAGTATAACTCGGGTGGAGCTCCGGTCGAGGACGGTTTTTTAAAAAATGGATATACACCGATGCAACAACGCCTGGCCGCGGATGGCATTGCTATTACCCTGCTGGACGCCAATTTCGGCTCCTACCAGGATCCACTAAACGGATTACGCCTGGCGTCTGTGCCGGATTGGATCGATTTCCCCGAACGTCCGGCGTATTGGATCCATGAAGCGATTCTCGACGCAGACGTATTAATCAACGTGCCTGTCATGAAAATCCACACTCCCCAAATTACGGTCTGCCTGAAAAACTACATCGGAATCGCTGCCGGGGCCAAATACGGAACGTACAAGGGAATCGGCGGCCCCGATCCAAACGATCCGCCCGGATTGCACCAGGATTGGCCGGATCGCAATTCGATCGAGCATGAAATTGTCGATCTGGCTTCCATTGCCCCTTCGGATTACTGCCTGGTGGACGCCATCGTCTGCAAAGAGCGGGGTAAAACCGCCAGCCATCCCTCCGTCCGGCGTAACATGGTACTCGCAGGACCGGATTTAGTGGCTATCGATACGATCGCCGCACTCCTGATGGGCCTTAATCCCGACGATGTGCCGCATTTATGTGCGGCGGCGCGGGAAGGATTGGGAACCAACGATCTGGATCGAATTGCATTCCTGAGCGAACGCCCGCTGGAGGATTCGCTTTATTATTTCGAACGCACCGAAATCAACAGCCAGGGAAACCGCGGCCATTTCGCGATGAACAACCGCGTCTGGCTTCTGAACCGGTTCGATGGAGCGGATATCAATAATTCCTGTTTCAGCGTTCCCGACAGCGAAGTAATCGCCACGCCCGGCGTGGATGGATGGACGGAACCGATTTATTTTTCCGACGACTATATCGATTTTGACGCGTACTACGGTTCATCCGATGGGAACACCTTTTACGCCTACTGCCGCGTCGACGTTCCCAGTGAACAGGATGCGGAATTATGGATTTCCCACGATGAATCCTGCCAGGTCTGGATCGGCGGCGAAAAGGTTTACGAATCCATTTCAACCTATAAGGAAGTGAAATTACCCTACCAATCGTCCAAGACCATTCACCTGAAGGCGGGAGAACAACCGCTGCTGGTGAAACTCATCGACCGCAGCCGCACGGCTCCCTTCGTGATGAATATCTGCCGGATTCTCCCCACCAGCCTGCCGGAAAAAAAGGCGACGTACCGCAATCTGCAAACAACCAAGAACTATCAGCGGTATGAGGGAACGCGGATCGTCGGATTGAAATTCTCGGCGGGGAATTCCGTCTCGGACGTTCCGCAATGGGAAACGTATTAAACTCCTGGTGGGCGCTCGTTCACGATTCCCACACAGCCCGCATCCTCGTGGAGATGGGAGCCTTGTTTCTTTCCATCCTGCCGGGGCTGGTTATCGGCGTGGCGGTCTCGTCGGCGCTGGTGGCCTGGTGGCCAATGGAACAAGCGCGGTCGTGGATACGGCTCGAAGGTTGGGGAGCATTATTTGGAGCGACGCTTTTGGGCGTGCTCTCGCCTTTCTGTTCCTATCTGGCGATCCCCATTGCGGCGGCGCTGATCCTGGGCGGAGTGCAACCCGCTCCGGTATTCGCTTTTCTCTGTTCCACTCCGCTGATGAACCCCACTCTGTTCGCCATGACCTGGAGCGTATTCGGCTGGCCGATGGCCGTGGCGCGGGTGGCGGCGGCATTGGGAATGGGAATCGCCGGAGGCTGGCTGGCCTCGCGCTTTTCGGAAACGCTTCTCCGCGCCATTGAACGCCAATCGCCCGGCAGTTCGCTGGCTCTCCAGCCGCCGGGAGGAGATATTGCCTTCTCTCGCCGGTGGCTTCGTTCGTCTCTTCATCTGGGTGGATTCGCCTTGAAGTACGTTCTACTGGGGCTGGTCATCGCCGCTGCTGTGAAAGAATTAATCCCCATGCGTTGGGTGGAAGCGATGGTGGGGCGGGGATACGGATACAGCATTCTGGTGGGGGCGTTGTTGGGCGTTCCTCTCTATGCCTGCGGGGGCGGGACAATCCCGCTGATCCTCGTGCTAACCAACATGGGCATGTCGCCTGGCGCGGCGCTGGCGTTCTTCGTCGCCGGACCGGCCACCACGCTGCCCACCCTGGCGGTTATGCGAATCACCGCCGGAACGGCAGTCACCGTCGTCTATGTAACCCTTGCATTATTCGTGTCGGTGCTGGCGGGGATTCTCTTTCAGGCGGTGCAATAGCAAGGTTGCGCTTCGGATGAGAATCAATGCGGTTTCTCGAGTGCCACGTCTAGCACTTCGTCCATGTTCTTCACAAATATAATGTCCATACATTCGACGACGTGTTTGGGGATATCGGGGATATCCTTACGATTATCGTCGGGAAGAAGTACGCGCCGAATATCGGCGCGGTGGGCGGCCAGCACTTTTTCCTTCACACCGCCAATGGGCAACACACGGCCACGCAGGGTGATTTCGCCCGTCATGGCCAAATTGTCGGTCACCGGGCGGCCGGTGAGGGCGGAGATCAGCGCCGAAGCAATGGTGATGCCCGCAGATGGCCCATCCTTGGGTATCGCGCCTTCCGGCACATGAATGTGAATGTCGAAGCGTTTATAAAAATCGCGCACTAATCCCAAATGCTTGGTGCGGGTGCGAGCGAAACTGAGTGCCGCCTTTGCCGATTCCTGCATCACCTCGCCCAGTTTTCCCGTCAGGATCAACTGCCCGGTTCCTTCCATGATCGTCACTTCGGTTCCCAACACTTCCCCACCGGTACTGGTCACCGCCAAGCCGGTGGCGTAACCGACGCCGTTTTCCCGCCCCAGTTCTGGTTCACGAAATTTGGGAATTCCCAGTAATTCATTGACTAATTTCGGCGTGACTGGAATATTTTTGTCCAGTCCCTGAGTAGCGGCTTTCCGCGCCAGTTTGCGGCAGACGGACGCCAGCTCACGTTCCAGATTTCGCACTCCCGCTTCACGGGTGTAATCGCGGATTACTTGAACGATGGCTTCACGGGAAAAGTTCGGTTTAAACGGAACCAGTCCATGGTTTTTGATTTGCTTGGGAACCAGAAAATCCTGCGCGATATGAGCCTTGTCTTCTTCAGTATAACTGGGAATCTCGATGATCTCCATCCGGTCTTGTAACGCAGGCGGGATGGGATGCGAAACGTTGGCCGTGGCGATGAACATCACGTCGGAGAGATCGAATTCCACCTCCAGGTAATGGTCGCTAAACGTATAATTCTGTTCCGGATCGAGAACCTCCAGCAAGGCCGAGGAGGGATCGCCCCGAAAGTCCATACTCATCTTGTCGATTTCGTCCAGAAGAAAGACCGGATTGCGAGATTTTACCTTTTTCAGGGACTGAATAATCCGCCCGGGCATGGAGCCGATGTAGGTGCGGCGATGGCCGCGGATTTCCGCCTCGTCCCGGACGCCGCCCAGCGACAGGCGGACGAATTTACGTCCCAGCGAGCGAGCGATCGAACGTCCCAGCGATGTTTTTCCGACACCCGGCGGCCCAACGAAACAGAGAATCGGTCCTTTCAAATCCTTTTTCAATTTGCGGACGGATAGGAATTCAAGAATGCGTTCCTTGGGTTTTTCCAAACCGTAATGATCTTCGTTAAGTATCTTTTCCGCCAGAATGATATCCAACTGGTCGCGGGTGGATTTCGACCAGGGAAGATCGCACAGCCAATCCAGGTAATTGCGGACGACCGTCGATTCGGGTGAAAGCGGTGGCATACTGGCCAGGCGTTCCAATTCCTCCATCGCTTTTTCTTCCGCCTCTTTGCTCATCCGGGCTTTTTTGATGCGGCTTTTATATTTCGACCAATCCTCGCCGCCTTCCCCATCCTTGCCCAATTCGCGCTGGATGGCCTTGATCTGTTCGTGCAGATAGTACTCTTTCTGCGATTGTTCCATCTGCTTGCGAACTTCATTCTTGATATTCTGCTCCAGTTCGAGGATTTCCAGTTCGCTATGCAGAATTTCGGATAGATACCGGAGGCGCGTCGTCGGATTGGCGCAGGCCAACAAACGCTGCTTGTCGGCGACTTTCACCGAAACATGCGCGGCGATGTTATCCGCGAGTCGGCTGGGATCATCCAGATTGACGATGGAGAGCAATGTTTCCTGCGGTATTTTCCGATTGAGGCGGACGTACGATTCAAACTGGCTGTTGACATGCCGCAACAGCGCTTCAGTTTTCTGAGTGGGCGATTCCCTCTCGTCCATCGGATGCGCTTCCACCGCCAGAAAGGGATCGGTAGAAAGTACCTTTTGAATCCGAACCCGCCGGACACCTTCCACAAGCACCTTAATGGAACCATCCGGCAGTTTCAGCAATTGAAGGAGATTAATCAACGTACCCACGGAATAGAGGTCGGAGGGTGTCGGTTCATCGACATCCATGCGTTTTTGAGCGACCAGCACCAGCCGCTTGTCTCCCTGCATGGCGGCTTCCAGAGCGGCGATGGATTTCGAGCGCCCGACAAAAAGAGGGATGATCATTCCCGGAAAGATCACAACGTCCCGCAAGGGCAACAAAGGATATTCCTTATTGATATCCAAGTCCCCGGTATCTTCCGCCAGAATTTCTTCCATAGGAGCCATTTCGGCGCGGATTGGCGATTGCGGTTTCTTTTTCGATTCTTTACGCTTTTTTTCGGTCATTATTTATATACTCAGCCGATCGATATTACTAGGATTTTTATACCGTCAATAGGAGGATTGTGGAATAAAGAAGTATCTCAAACGCCTGGCCAAAGATATTTGAAATTCAGATTTTTTCAAATTCTTTCAAGGCTCTATATGTCGTCTACGAGATAAACTCTCAGAACCTCCTGAAAGAATCGAATCGGACGATGCATTCGATCAATGGACGGGCGCGATTCCCGGCGCCTGCGCCTCATAAAAGACGCCCATCCGGCGGAAGCGTTTATACCGATCCTCCACAAGGCCATCCGCATCGAGCGTCTCTAAATCGCTCAAATGACGCAGAATGGCTTCTTTAATATTTTCTGCGGTTTTCTGGGGATTGCGATGAGCGCCGCCCAGAGGTTCCGAAATGATTTCATCGATCAAATCCAAATTCTTCAAATCTTTGGCGACGATACGCATGGTTCCCGCCACATTGGATGCCTGGGTACGGTCGCGAAGAATGATAGCGGCACAAGCTTCGGGAGTACACACGGCGTAATACCCATTTTCCAACATCAACACACGGTTCCCGACGCCAATCGCCAGTGCGCCTCCGCTTCCGCCTTCGCCAGTCACAACGCAAATAATGGGAACACTGAATTGCGACATGATTTCCAGGTTTTCGGCAATCACCAGATGTTGCCCCCGCTCTTCCGCGCCAATCCCCGGAAAAGCGCCCGGCGAATCGATAAAGGTGATCACCGGCAACCGCAACCGGTTGGCGGTTTCCATTATGCGGCGCGCCTTTCGGAAAC